>NZ_BADV01000083.1:0-33938 GCF_000238895.1 Pseudoalteromonas sp. BSi20429
CATTTAAAGTTTGCGCAAAATACTATAAACCCGCTTTCAAGAAGACCAATCACTAAGCCTATGGATGTAGGTGTGCGTGCTATTAACTCGGTTATCACAGTAGGGCAAGGCCAGCGTATGGGCTTGTTTGCAGGCTCTGGTGTGGGTAAATCAGTACTTCTCGGTATGATGACCCGAGGTAGCGAAGCCGATGTCATTGTTGTTGGCTTAGTGGGGGAGCGTGGCCGCGAAGTAAAAGAATTTATTGAAGAAATACTCGGTGTAGAAGGGCGCAAACGCTCAGTTGTTGTCGCAGCGCCTGCTGATTCATCACCACTTATGCGTTTAAAAGGCTGTGAGAGCGCCGTAACTATTGCAGAGTATTTTAGAGATCAGGGTTTAAACGTATTATTGTTACTCGATTCGGTAACGCGTTATGCAATGGCACAACGTGAAATTGCACTTGCTGTTGGCGAGCCGCCCGCTACAAAGGGTTATCCGCCTTCGGTGTTTGCTAAATTACCTGCGCTGGTGGAGCGTGCTGGTAATGGCGGTGAAGGGCAAGGTTCAATTACTGGCTTTTTTACGGTGTTGAGTGAAGGCGATGATATGCAAGACCCTATTGCTGATGCAGCGCGAGCTATATTAGATGGACACATTGTACTATCGCGCGATTTAGCTGACAGTGGGCACTATCCCGCTATAGATATTGAAAAGTCGATTTCGCGTGTTATGCCTCAAGTTGTTTCTGAGCCGCATATGCAACAAGCCCGAGTGCTTAAACAAGTGTATTCAATGTATCAACAAAACAAAGACATGATTACGTTAGGCGCTTATCAAAAAGGGACCGATCAAATGCTCGACCAAGCTATAAATATGATGCCAAGAGTGAATGCATTTTTACAACAAGGTATGCGAGATGTCATTAGTTACGATGATGGTCTGCAAGGACTTGCTCAGTTATTAGGACAAGCATAATGGCTAAAAACAAACTCGATTTATTGCTCAAAATTGAAAATGATAAAGAAGAAAATTTGCGCATGAGTTACTTACAAGCCAATCAAAACTTGCAAGCAAACCAACAAAAACTACAAGGTTTAAACAATTTTAGACTTGAATACTCTCAGCAGTTACACCTAAAAGGTAAGTCGGGTTTATCTAGTGCAGGGTTTGGGCAGTACCATGCTTTTATAGCTAAAATTGAAGAGGCAATTCGCCAACAAGCAAGTACCGTAAATACCGCTAAACAAGTAGTTACTCAACGTAAAACGCTGTGGCTTAAGCAGCAAATTAAAGCTAAAGCAGTCGCCAAATTAATCGAAAATCAAAAACTCAAAGCAAATGCGTTAATGGCAAAAAATGAGCAAAAAATGTTAGATGAATTTTCAGCTAATCAGTTTTTTCAACGTCGTAAAGCTTTGTAATTCAGGCACGTTAATTGCTTTATTACTTAGTGGAATTCAACTTTTGGCGGTATGCGGTGGCATATTGCCGTAATGGTATTAGGTGATTTATGGCGATGAATAACATTTCGTTTTTAGTTTCTTCTGAAAAAGATTCACTGTTAGCTTTTAAAGACAATAGCTTAGCTAATGGCGAAGAAAATTTAGGCGATGAATTTTTAAGTCAGCTAAACGAAGCGCATAACTCTATGGTGCCATTGCTTAAAGGTAATAAAAATCCCGATGCCGAAAATTCGATTGCCATACCTAAGCATAAACAGCCAGAAGAAAATGAAAATCTGAGCATAAAGCTAGATGAAATAACAACAGACGAAGTTACTTTTGTGTCTGTTGAGATGCTTGATCAAATTAATTCAGCACAAGCAATGAGCACTTCGGTCAATAAGCCGTTCGATGCAACTAACAGTTCAGAATCAGAAAATGCAGAGCTAGAAGCTACACAAGCAGAGAATACCGAAATAGAAAACACAGAAATAGAGAATACAGAATTACAAAGCACACCAATAATTGCATCCACTAATACAAGTGATGAAGTATCGGCTAAAGAAGCGAATACAGCCAGTGTAGTGCAAAATCCAATTGCCACTAATATAGACTCTAAAATGGCTAAATTAACTGATTCAAAAAGCGATAACTTTAGCTCACCATCTTTGAATTCGTTACCATTAAATGAAGGCAAGCATCGTAAAAGTGGTGTTGCTGAAGCTATTGAAGGGCCATTAAATTCTATAAATAAAAAGCCCGATGACAGCATTGGCCCTATATTAGAAAAACCTGAAGTTGCATCAATGAGTTTTAAAGAGCAGCTAGGACAAAATAAGTCTGCTGATAAAAATAATATAGTTTTGCCAACACTCACCGACAAAGCGGGCGTTACTCAGTCTTCTTTAGTCGCAACTGAAGCTGATAATAATGCAGCAATAGATACGTTAATGACTAAAGATGCGAGCTTAATTAAAGCTAATGATGTTATTGCTAGTTTAACGCCTGAGCAGCGCTCACAACTTAACGCGCAAGTTAAAGTATTAGAAAATACTGATTCAACAAGTAACGCAACTAGTAGCACTTCAAATCTTAAGCAAATGCTTGCGCAATTTATTACTGATAACGAAAAAACGCAGAGCACGAGCACAAAACAATCTTTTAGCGCAGAAATCAATTCACTTAATACAGCTGAAAAACAAAGCTTATTAACGCAATTAAACGCTTATATTAAAGCAGAGCAGCCTAAAGGCGAGCAATTGGAAGTGCTTAAGCAAACAGTTAATGAATTAAAAGCTTCAATTGAAATAGGACTTGCCGATACCGCTAAGACCGACTCAAAAACGTTTGTAGCGTCAGAGACTCCTAATACAGTATATAATCCACAAAAGTTAAGCTTAAAGACATCAACAAACGAAGAGGCTGATTTAAATAAAGCCGTAACAACCTCAACTAAGCGTGATGATTTATTAAAATCACTTGAAGAATTACAAAAAGATGGCCTTAAAAAAATAACTGCAGAACAAACTCCTGCACGCGTAGCACAAATATTTACGCAAATTACAGCTGCTTTAAATACTCAGCAAGTGAGCACATTAAGCCAATACGACTCATTAAGTTATGAGCAGAGCTTACTTGATACCCAAATAATACAAACTCAACAATTACAAAGTACATCGCAAGTTAAGCAAGTAAGTATTGATCCTGGTGTAATGCAGGCAATTAATATTGTTAAAAGTGATGCAGCTAAATTACTGCAAGAGCGCGTTAGTTCAATGTTGAGCATTAATAACAAAGAAGCAGAAATTCGCCTAGATCCTCCTGAAATGGGCAGTATGCAAATACGTATTCGTAGCGATGCAGAACAAGCACATATAAACTTTGTAGTACAAAACCAGCAAGCCAAAGAAGCACTTGAACAATCAATGCCGCGCTTACGTGAAATGTTAGCGCAACAAGGGTTAGAGCTTGGTGAAAGTACTATTTCTTATGGGCAATCAGGTGGTGAAACTGCCGAGCAAAGTGAGAGTGGACCCCAAGGTAATATGGCTAATAATAAGTCAGTTAATGATGAAAACGACGAGCAAGCAAATAACACTGCACAAAGTTCTCGACAACAAACTTCATCATCAATAGATTACTATGCCTAAGTGCTGCTATTATAATAACTAAAACAAGCAAGTACCTTTGCGATTAAAGGAATCATGATGGCTGAAGAAACAAGTTTAGAAATTGAAGAAACCGGTAAAAGCAAAAAGAAACTAATAATAATCATAGTAGCTGTACTACTTATTGTAGGCGGTGCTGCAGGTTACTTTTTTATGTCGGGTTCGGATGCGCCAGTTGAAACCTTAGATGAAGAGACTGCGATGTCAGCAGATGCTCCTTCTGCTGCAGTTGGTGATTCAGCTGAAATAGGCAGTGCTTTATATGTGTCAATGCCACGCCCATTTGTATTTAACGTTCCCGGTTCAAGTCGCGACAGAATTGTGCAAATTAAAGTACAGTTACTAGTACGTGGCGAAGTAAATGAAGAAACAGCCAAAAAACACATTCCACTAATAGAAGGGACGCTACTAAGCGTATTTTCTACTACAACTGCTGATGAGTTAAGTACGAGCTCTGGTAAAGAAACACTTCGTTTTTCTGCACTTGAAAAGGTACAAAAAGCCTTAATGGATGTTGAAGGCAGCAAAGTAATTGAGCGGGTATTGTTTACCGGCTTTGTGATGCAATAAGGGGTTAGCGTGAGCGATTTATTATCCCAAGACGAAATTGATGCGCTATTACATGGCGTTGATGACGTTGAAGAGGAAGATATACACGAAGGTGAAGATGGCGGGGGAAGTACGCTTCAGTACGATTTTTCTTCGCAAGATCGGATCGTGCGTGGTCGTATGCCGACGCTGGAAATTGTTAATGAACGCTTTGCTCGTCATATGCGAATTAGCCTATTTAACATGATGCGCCGCACCGCAGAGGTGTCTATTAACGGCGTGCAAATGATTAAGTTTGGCGAGTATATTCATACTTTATTTGTTCCAACCAGCTTAAATATGGTGCGTTTTAGACCTTTAAAAGGCACTGGCCTGATTACCATGGAAGCACGACTTGTGTTTATTTTGGTAGATAACTTTTTTGGTGGTGACGGGCGTTATCATGCAAAAATAGAAGGCCGAGAATTTACGCCAACAGAGCGCCGAATTGTACAAATGCTCCTTAAAATAATCTTTGAAGATTATAAAGAAGCTTGGGCACCGGTTATGGATGTATCGTTTGAATATCTCGATTCTGAAGTAAACCCAGCTATGGCTAATATTGTAAGCCCAACTGAGGTTGTGGTTATTAGTTCTTTTCATATTGAGCTCGATGGTGGCGGTGGCGATTTTCATATTGCACTTCCGTATTCAATGCTTGAGCCAATTCGAGAGCTGTTAGATGCGGGTGTTCAGTCTGATACTGAAGATACTGATTTACGTTGGAGCAAAGCGCTTCGCGATGAAATAATGGATGTAGAGGTTGAAATATCAACTCAGTTACTTGAAGTTGATTTAACCTTAAAACAAATTATGGAACTCAAAGCCGGTGATATTATTCCGGTTGAAATGCCTGAGCATATAACCGTATTTGTTGAAGAACTACCTACATTTAGAGCCAAAATGGGTCGCTCTCGCGATAATGTTGCGCTTCAAATTAGTGAAAAAATTAAACGACCTGATTCAGTTAAATCTGAGCTGCATGTATTTACCAAAGGCGGCAAGAAAATTGACTCAGATGCAGAATTAGCAGAACTAGAAGATGATTTACACCTCTCTGACGGTGTAGACTTAGACTGGTAATTGATTAAAAGGTTAAAAGTATGAGCGATGATCAAGACACAATGGATGAATGGGCAGCAGCATTAGCAGAAGCCGAAGCTCCAGATGATAGTAGCGAAGCACATGTTGCGGAGCTTGATGAGTTAAGTGATTCAAAACACGAAATGAGTGGCGATGAAAAACGAAAACTCGACACTATTTTAGATATCCCCGTTACTATTTCAATGGAAGTAGGACGCTCTAAAATTAATATTCGTAACTTATTGCAACTTAACCAAGGCTCTGTTGTTGAGCTTGACCGTGTTGCGGGCGAGCCGCTAGACGTGTTAGTTAATGGTACTTTGATAGCCCATGGTGAAGTAGTTGTAGTAAACGACAAGTTTGGTATTCGCTTAACTGACGTGATAAGCCAAGTAGAGCGGATCAAAAAACTACGATGAGCTTATTAGTTGCTTTAACGAGTTCCGTTTTTTCAAAAGCAGATGTGGCAACACCCACTGGAGATATACTCTCTATGGTGCTGTCGCTTGTAATGGTGCTAGTACTAATTATTGTGCTGGCATTTTTTGTTAAAAAGCTTAATCCAAATTTAGCAAACAGCGATGAATTTAAAGTAGTCAGAAGTCTACCTTTGGGTTCTCGCGAGCGTTTAATGGTTGTTGAGATAGATAATGCTCAGCATTTACTTGGTGTAACTCCCCACAGTATTAATTACTTACACAAGTTAGAAACCCCATTAAGTGAAAAAGAACTACCTGAACTCGCTAAACGATTTGGTAAACTTTTAAACCCGCAATCAAACCAAAATAAAAAGAATTAAACCTATGACAAAGTGGCTGCTTATTATTTTTGCCATGGTGTTTGTACCAAGTGTAAGCGCAGAAGGAATTGATGCGCTTACTATTACAACAAACGCTGATGGCACACAGGATTACTCAGTAACGTTACAAGTTTTAGCAATTATGACGGCGCTGAGTTTTATACCGGCTGCCATAATTATGATGACCTCCTTTACACGAATAATTGTTGTACTCGCCATTTTGCGCCAAGCAATTGGTTTACAGCAAACACCGTCAAACCAAGTGTTATTAGGGATGTCGCTTTTTCTAAGTATTTTTATAATGTCGCCTATTTATCAGCAGGTAAACGAGCGAGCTATAGAACCTTACTTAAATGAGCAGGTTACTTCAGTACAAGCTTTAGAGCTGGCTAAAGAGCCAATGAAAGCCTTTATGCTTTCGCAAGTGCGTTTAAAAGATTTAGAAACGTTTGCTAAAATTGCCGGTTACGATCAGCTAGATTCGCCACAAGATACACCTTTAATAGTTCTTATACCCGCCTTTGTAACCAGTGAACTGCAAACCGCATTTATAATAGGGTTTATGTTTTTTATCCCATTTTTAATTGTTGATTTAGTGGTCGCCTCAGTATTAATGGCGATGGGTATGATGATGCTTTCACCCATGATTGTGTCCTTACCGTTTAAAATTATGTTATTTGTACTTGTAGACGGTTGGAGCTTAGTGATGGGGACTCTAGCCAAAAGCTTTGGTTTAGGGACTTAGTATGCAAAGCATTAACATGACCCAACAATAGGAGTACAACATGGAACCGGAAATTTTTGTTGATATCCTAAGTGACGCTCTTTTTTTAGTTATTAAGCTGGTGTCTGCAATTGTAGTCCCAGGCTTAATTATTGGTTTAGTTGTTGCTGTGTTTCAGGCCGCAACGTCTATCAATGAACAAACATTGAGCTTTTTACCTCGTTTATTAATTACCATTAGTGCGCTTATTGTGGGTGGGCATTGGCTTACTCAAGAGCTAATGGACTTTTTTACTCGCCTAGTATTACTTATTCCTGAAATTGCAGGTTAAGCGTGGAATACCCCTTTGCTGTCGTTATTCAATGGTTGAGCGATTTTTTGTTGCCGCTGGTACGCATTAGCTCAATGATTATGATTATGGCTGGTTTGGGGGCTAAAAATGTTCCTACACGTATAAAAATGGGTTTATCGGTTGTTGTAACTTTTGTTGTAGTTCCTGTTTTGCCCCCAGCTACATTCACTAATTTATTTTCGTTTGAGATGATTTTAGTCGTTATTCAACAAATGCTGATTGGTGTTGCTATTGGTTTTGCATCTATACTTTTATTAAATACTTTTGTGTTAGCAGGGCAAATACTCGCGATGCAAACCGGTTTAGGTTTTGCTTCGGTTATTGACCCTTCTAATGGTGCGAGTGTGCCTGCTGTGGGCCAGTTTTTTCTTATTTTGGCCACCCTATTATTTTTTGCTTTTAACGGTCATTTAATGATGATTCAAATGGTGGTGCATAGTTTTCAAGTGCTACCCATTGATGGCACATGGTGGTCTGTAGATCATTACTGGGACATAGTGACTTGGGGCGGCTGGATGTTTACTACAGCACTTGTACTCTCACTTGCACCGCTTACCGCGATGCTCGTTATTAATATGTCGTTTGGTATTATGACGCGTGCAGCACCGCAATTAAATATTTTCTCTATTGGTTTTCCGTTTACCTTGGTAGCGGGGCTTATTATTATTTGGGCGACACTAGGTAACTTTGTTACTCAGTTTGAGTTTCAATGGTTAAAAATGGTTGAGCTAATGTGTACTTTAGTTGGTTGCTCACCTTAGGAGAAAGTCATGTCTGAAGACTCAGGACAAGAAAAAACAGAAGAACCCACATCCAAAAAACTTGAAGAATCTAAAAAGAAAGGCCAAATAGCGCGCTCAAAAGAGCTAGGTACCATGTTTGTACTTATTTTTTCGGCTATATCGCTTTTGATGTATGGGCCAGAAATTGGCAAAGGTTTATACAATGTAATGGGCCGAACCCTTAGCTTAAATCGCAACGAAGCCTTTGATACCACTAAAATGTTTGCCGTATGGGGAGAGGTTGCAGACGCGTTAATGTTTCCTATGGCTATGTTTGTATTAATTATCGTTTTGGCTGCATTTATTGGTAATACGTTACTAGGTGGTTTTAACTTTAGCTGGGAAGCTGCTGCACCTAAAGCAAGTAAAATGTCGCCAATGAAAGGCTTTAAACGTATGTTTGGCCCGCAAGCGGCTATTGAGCTTGTAAAGTCACTTTTAAAATTTGGTTTGGTTGCAAGTTTTGCTATATTTTTAATTAATACCTATTTTGATGAAATACTGCATTTAAGTTTAGAAAGTGCACCGGGTAATATTATCCATGCCTTAGAGATTTTAGGCTGGATGTTTTTAGGTCTTTCGTGCACTTTAATTATTATTGCGGCTATTGATGCACCATTTCAAAGTTATAACCATAACAAACAACTTAAAATGACAATGCAAGAGATTAAAGATGAGTATAAAAACTCTGAAGGTGACCCACAAATAAAAGCGCGTATTAGGCAAACTCAAAGGCAAATGTCGCAAAACCGTATGATGCAAGATGTCCCTGACGCTGATGTTATTGTTACCAACCCAACTCACTACTCAGTAGCATTAAAATACGATACAGAGCGCGCAGGTGCGCCAATAGTGCTTGCTAAGGGTATCGATGAAATGGCGATGCAAATTAGAAAAGTAGCAATAGGGAATGAAGTACCTATTTTAGAATCCCCTATGTTGACCCGAGCGCTTTATCATACGGCTGAAGTAGGAGAGCAAATACCCGATCAGCTATTTACTGCAGTAGCGCAAGTTTTAGCGTATGTATTTCAGCTTAAGCGCTTTAATAAAGGGCGCGGTAAACGTCCAACTAAGCTCAATAACAAGCTCCCAATCCCCGATGCCTACAAGTATTAAACCGTTAACTTAGTAACTTGGAATAGTTATTGCAAATTCTACGTAGTGTCAATTTTTTGAAATTGTAGAATTATGAGTTTTAAAGCGGTATTACAACAACTTAACAGAGACAAAAAAGACTATGCCAAAGGGGTAGGTACTCCTTTGCTTGTGCTTGCAGCCTTGGGAATGGTGATTTTACCGTTACCGCCATTTTTACTCGATATCCTTTTCTCGTTTAATATTGCCCTCGCATTAGTGGTTTTACTCGTGACTGTTTACACGATGAAGCCGGTTGAGTTTGGTATATTCCCCTCTGTATTACTAATCGCTACGATTATGCGCTTAGCGCTTAACGTTGCCAGCACTCGAGTTGTATTACTTGAAGGTCATAATGGTGGTGATTCTGCCGGTAAAGTAATTGAAGCGTTTGGCTCAGTTGTTATTGGTGGTAACTACGCAGTTGGTTTGGTCGTATTTTTAATTCTGATCATTATTAACTTTGTGGTAATTACTAAAGGTGCTGGGCGTATATCTGAGGTATCTGCACGTTTCACCCTTGATGCAATGCCGGGTAAACAAATGGCAATTGACGCCGATTTAAACGCTGGCTTTATCAGTGCTGAGCAAGCGCGTGACCGCCGCGAGGAAGTAACTCGCGAAGCTGATTTTTACGGCTCAATGGATGGTGCGAGTAAATTTGTAAAAGGCGATGCCATTGCAGGTATTGTTATATTAATCATCAATATTGTTGGTGGTTTATTTGTCGGTATGATTCAACATAATTTGAGTTTTGGCAACGCAATGGAAGTATATACATTACTTACCATTGGTGATGGCTTAGTTGCTCAACTCCCTTCTTTACTGCTTTCAATTGGTACCGCGATTGTTGTAACTCGTCAAAATGAGTCGCTCAATATGGGTGATCAATTTAAGAAACAACTAGGTAACGAAAAATCACTCTTTATTGCTTCAGGTATTTTGATCATCATGGGTTTAGTGCCTGGTATGCCGCATTTTGCTTTTTTAAGTTTAGGTGCGTTACTGGGTTATTTAGCTTACTACACACAGCAAACTAAGTTAAAAGCCGCTGCAGCAGAAGCCGAAGAAGCCGCCAGTGGCGGAAGCGCTGCAACAGGTATTACCAATAAACAAGAGCAAAAAGAACTTGGTTGGGATGATGTTCAACAAGTTGACGTAATTGGCCTAGAAGTAGGTTACAGATTAATTCCGTTGGTAGATCAATCTCAAGGTGGTGAGCTACTTAATCGTATTAAAGGTGTACGTAAAAAGCTTTCTCAAGAACTTGGTTTTTTAGTACCACCTGTTCATATTCGCGATAATTTAGAGCTTGACCCTAATGCTTACAGAATAACGCTAATGGGTGTTTCAACCGGTGAAAGCGAACTTAAACATGGCGACGAGCTAGCAATTAACCCAGGGCAAGTATTTGGCCCTATTAAAGGGGTTGAAACTAAAGATCCTGCGTTTGGCCTTGATGCAGTATGGATCAAGCCTGATCAAAAAGATGAAGCGCAATCACTAGGTTATACCGTTGTAGATTCAGCAACTGTAGTTGCCACTCATATTAGCCAGTTATTAACTAACAGTGCGGCGTTGTTACTAGGGCATGAAGAAGTTCAAAACCTGCTTGATATGCTTGCTAAAAGCCATCCTCGCTTAGTAGAAGGACTAGTACCTGATGTGTTGCCATTAACTGCAATTGTAAAAGTACTGCAAAATTTATTGAATGAAGGTGTGGCTATTCGCGATATGCGCTCAATTGTTCAAACCCTTGTTGAGTATGGTCCGCGTAGCCAAGACCCTGATGTATTAACGGCTGCAGTGCGTATTTCTCTGCGTCGGTTAATCGTTCAAGATGCGGTTGGTATGTCATCAGAAATCCCTGTCATAACCTTGGCACCTGAGTTGGAACAGATGTTGCATCAGTCATTACAAAATGCAGGCGATGAAGGTGCCGGTATTGAGCCTGGACTTGCAGAGCGACTTCAAGTGTCATTGACACAAGCGCATCAAAATCAAGAAATGGCCGGTGAACCTTCTATATTGCTAACGTCAGGAATGTTACGCACTGTGTTATCTCGTTTTGTTAAGTACACCATTCCAGGATTGAGAGTGATGTCTTATCAAGAGGTACCAGACGAAAGACAGATCAAGATTGTTAGCTCTGTAGGCCAACAATAAGATTTTAACAGGGGTTGAATCATGAAAATTAAACGTTTTTTTGCTAAAGATATGCGCACAGCACTTAAAGAAGTTAAAGATGAGTTAGGTGTTGATGCGGTTATTATGTCAAATAAGAAGCTGGCTAACGGTGTAGAAATTGTAGCGGCAGTTGATTATGACAAAGCAGCCCCTAAAGTAGCAGCGCAACCACAACGTACTGCAGAGCCGCGTGCTCAAGCACCACAGCAAAGTATGCATAATTTTGTAAAACCAGAGCCTCAGCGTGCCAAACCAGAGCCGCAGGCAAAAGTGGCTGACAGCCTACAAGCTTTATTAGAGCGCCAATCACCGCGTCCTCGCTCCCCTGAACTTGCATCAATGTTTTCACAATCAGGTATTGATACTACCGATAACTATCAAGAACCAGTTATGGAACAGCGTACTAAAAATATGTTTGCTCCTGAAAATGCAGCGCCAGTTCGTCCACAAACTCAAGCGGATAGCTTAGGTTTTGATGATTTAGACAGCGACTTTGATGATTTAGATAGTCCAGTAACGGCTCGCCAACAAACACCCAATAATGAAAGCGAAGAAATGACAACAATGCGTGAAGAAATGAACGCAATTCGTCAATTACTTGAGCATCAAGTATCAGGCTTAATGCAGCAAGATATGGCGCGTCGCGATCCAACACGCGCTTGCATGGTTGACCGCTTAGTCGGTATGGGTATTGATAAAGAAGTCGCGCAACAAATGGCATGTTTTGTACCTGATGATGTATCTCGTAAGCAAGGTTGGAAAGCGTTGTTAACGATGGTCGAAGATCAAATGCAAACAACCAATAATGAAATACTTCGCCAAGGTGGTGTATATGCGTTAGTGGGTCCAACAGGTGTTGGTAAAACAACAACAGTTGCTAAGCTTGCAGCGTTAGGCGCACAAAAATATGGCGCTGATAAAGTGGCCTTAATAACCACTGATACATACAGAATTGGTGCTTATGAACAGCTTGCTACTTACGGCCGTATTATTGGTTGTGGTGTAAAGCAAGTTAAAGATGCTAATGAATTAGCTGAAGTTTTATATCATTTACGAAATAAACGTCTAGTATTAATTGATACAGCAGGTATGAGTCAGCGAGATTTACGTTTAACTGAGCAGTTAAACACGTTAATGCGTAACCAACGTGTGGATATTCGCAGCTACTTAGTACTAAGCGCGACGGCACAAATTAATGTATTACAAGAAACAGTACGTCACTTTAAAAAAGTACAGTTAAGTGGTTGTATTTTCACTAAGTTAGATGAATCATTAAGTTTGGGTGAGATTATTAGTATTGCGATTCAAAATCGCCTTCCAATAGGGTATCTTACTAACGGTCAACGAGTGCCAGAAGATATTCGTGTTGCAAATGCTGAAAAACTAGTGAAAAAGGCTGAGCAGTTATATTTAAAAAGAACAAAAGCACAACATTCAAGGCACCAAGCAGTGGCGCCAAGTACAGTAGGGATGTATGATTAACACAGTATTAGATCAAGCAAGCGGCCTGCGCAAAATGAGTCAAAACAATAACAACGGCGTAAAAGTTATCGCTGTAACCGGTGGTAAAGGTGGGGTGGGGAAAACAAATGTTTCTCTAAATACCGCTATTGCACTAGGGCAACAAGGTAATAGAGTATTAGTGCTGGATGCTGACTTAGGTTTAGCAAACTGTGATGTGATGCTTGGTTTACGTGTAGAGCGCAATTTATCACACGTTTTGTCAGGTGAATGTGAGCTTGACGAGATTTTAGTTGAAGGGCCTGCTGGTATTAAAATTGTACCCGCTACATCGGGCTCGCAAAGTATGGTTGAATTATCGCCATCTGAGCATGCCGGGCTAATTCGTGCATTTAGCGAATTGAATACCGAATTTGATATTTTAATTGTAGATACAGCCGCTGGTATTTCAGACATGGTGCTAAGCTTCTCACGAGCAGCACAAGATGTAATGGTTGTAGTGTGCGATGAACCAACATCAATAACCGATGCTTACGCACTTATTAAAGTATTAAGCCGCGAGCACGGTGTTTATAAGTTCAAAATTGTTGCCAATATGGTCCGCAGTATGCGTGAAGGCACTGAATTGTTTGCAAAACTATCTAAAGTTACCGATCGCTTTTTAGATGTTTCAATGGAGCTAGTAGCAACGGTTCCTTATGACGAAAATATGCGCAAAGCAACACGTCGCCAAAAGGTGATTGTTGAGCTCTTTCCAAGTTCGCCAGCCGCTCTCGCGTTTAAAGCGCTGGCGACAAAAGCAGTTAAATGGCCAATACCAAATCAACCATCTGGGCATTTAGAGTTTTTCATTGAGAAACTAGTAAACGGCTAATTATGACAACATTGGTGAATAGAGCTATGGGATATCAATCAACACAAAACTTAAATGTGATTGTTGAGAAACATGCATCACTTGTTAAAAAAGTGGCATGTCATCTAATTGCTCGATTACCACCTAGCGTTCAGCTTGATGATTTAATTCAATCAGGAATGATAGGTTTAATAGAAGCTTCAAAAAACTTTGATGCAACAAAAGGCGCAAGCTTTGAAACCTTCGCCGGTATTCGTATTCGCGGGGCTATGCTTGATGAAATGCGTCGTGGTGATTGGGCTCCTCGTTCAGTACACCGTAAAAGCCGACAAGTTGCAGAAGCAATTACTGGGCTCGAAAGCAGTCTGAATCGCGAACCAACTGATACAGAAGTTGCTGAAAAACTTGAAATTTCACTCAATGAGTATCATCATATTTTAAATGATGTTAATACCAGTAAAGTATTAGGCATAGAAGACCTTGGTGTAGATGAGGATGTTATCACTCCCGTAGGCCAAGATTTAGCGCTAGACAAACCTTTTAATAATGTTAAAAATGATCGGTTTAATGAGTCTTTACTAAATGCAATAAAGTCATTACCAGAGCGTGATGCAATGGTACTTTCTTTATACTATAACGATGAAATGAATTTAAAAGAAATAGGACATATACTCGATGTAAGCGAATCGCGTGTAAGTCAGATACATGGTCAGGCGATGATTAAGCTTAAAGCTAAAATCAATGACTGGATAAACTAGTAGTAAGTAAACTAAGGTTAATACCTCACTGGGGGATGTTTTGGATAAAAACATGAAAATTCTTGTAGTTGATGATTTTTCAACGATGAGACGAATTATAAAAAACCTATTACGTGACTTAGGTTTCACTAATGTTCAAGAAGCTGATGACGGGTCTACAGCTTTGCCTATGTTACAAAATCAAGTATTTGATTTTGTGGTTACAGATTGGAATATGCCGGGAATGCAAGGTATTGACCTTCTAAGAGCAATTCGTGCAGATGATAAGTTAAAACATATCCCTGTACTGATGGTAACGGCAGAAGCTAAAAAAGAACAAATAATAGCTGCAGCGCAAGCTGGCGTTAATGGTTATATTGTTAAGCCATTTACGGCTGGAACATTAAAAACTAAATTAGAAAAAGTATTTGAACGCTTAGGCTAATGATGGGGGAGAGGCTTATGTCAGCACCAGCTGCGCCTCAAATAACGTTAGAACAAGCTCGTCAACTCGTCATTTATTTAGAAAACGATGAGCAAGATAAAGCTAATCAGTTGATTTTAGAGACAGCTTCGCAAGAGCAGTCTAAATTATTTGCTGAAGTTGGGAAGTTGACTCGTCAACTGCACGAAGCACTTAAAAGCTTTGAGCTTGATACTCGCTTAACTAACATAACGACAGATGCGATTCCAGATGCTAAAAAGCGGCTTAATTATGTTATAGAAATGACAGAAAATGCGGCTAATAAAACAATGGATGCTGTTGAGGCTAGTTTACCTATAGCACAGCAACTTGCAGATGAAATATCTCATATCAAACCGACATGGGATCGTTTAATGAGTCGGGAGATTGAGCTTGGTGAGTTTAAACAACTTTGCCATAGTATCGATAAGTTTATGAATAACTCTCATCATAAAACGGATGAGCTTCAAAGCTTAATGACAAATGTACTAATGGCTCAAGACTATCAAGACTTAACAGGTCAAGTTATTCGCCGTGTTATAGAACTTGTTAGAGAAGTAGAAGAAAGCTTACTTCATCTTTTAACAGCGTTTGCTGAACAAGATGACAGTGACAACACAGCGAATAAAGTAGAACAACAAAAAATAAAAGAACCAGTTGCCACACAAACTTTAGCAGGTCCTGAAGGCCCTATTATTGATAAAGAATCGCGTAATGATGTTGTGTCTGATCAAGATGAAGTCGATGATCTTTTATCAAGTTTGGGCTTCTAAGAGGAGAGTAACTGCATGTTTGAAGTCGATGAAGATATTTTACAAGACTTTCTTGTAGAGGCAGGAGAAATCCTAGAGCTTTTATCTGAACAGTTAGTTGAACTGGAAAATAATCCAGAAGATACCGAGTTACTAAATGCCATATTTAGAGGCTTTCACACTGTAAAAGGTGGTGCAGGCTTTTTAGCTATGACAGAACTTGTTGATGCTTGCCACGGCGCTGAAAACGTATTTGATTTACTACGTCAAGGCGTGCGAACGGTCAATTCAGAGTTAATGGATGTTATTTTACAAGCGCTCGACACCATTAATGAAATGTTCGCGACTATCCAAAATAGGGATAAGCCGGAACCAGCAGATCCTGAGTTACTTCAAACCCTCCATATTTTGGGCCTACCTCCAACAGAAGCCGAGCTTAACGGAGTCGCTTCAGAAACTGACGTTGAACAACCTCTTGATGAAGTAGTTGATACGCCAATAGCTGATGAGGAAGATCCATTTGCATTTGATGAAATGTTTAGCGGAACTCCTTCGGTTAGTGACGCTGAAATAAACGAAATCACTGAAGATGAATTTGAAAACTTACTTGATGAACTACACGGTAAAGGACAAGGTCCTGCAGTTGAAAAGCCAGTAGCAAGTAGTAGTGATTTTAATGGTGATATTACTGATGATGAATTTGACAGCTTATTAGACGAGTTACATGGAGTTGGCAGTTTTGGTGAGGTTGCGAGTAAAGCACCTGAGCAAAGTAGTGCAGTTAAAGCACCTGTAGAACCAGCTAAACCAGCGTCAAATACTGCTAATTCATCAGATGATGAAATTAGTGATGATGAATTTGAAGCGCTTCTTGATGAACTTCATGGTAAAGGCACTGCACCTAAATCAATAGAAAGCACTCCTGCTGTGAAACAGCCCAATATTCCAGCTAAACCAGCTGCAAAAGCGAGTGTGCCTGTAAAAAAACCAGAACCTGTAAAAGCACCCGTTTCTAAACCGGTAGAAAAACCGGTTGCTAAAGCAGCGCCAGCAACGCCTAAAAAATCAGCGCCACCAGCAGCAGAGACGACAGTTCGCGTAGATACAAAACGACTTGACCAAATTATGAATATGGTTGGTGAGTTAGTACTTGTGCGAAATCGTTTGGTTAGTTTAGCGACCAACTCAGACAGTGAGGCAATGGGTAAAGCAATCTCTAACTTAGATGTAGTGACTGCTGATATTCAAGGCGCGGTTATGCAAACACGAATGCAACCAATTAAAAAGGTATTTGGTCGTTTCCCTCGCGTAGTACGCGATTTAGCACGCAGCTTAAACAAAGACATTGACTTACAACTTGTAGGTGAAGAAACCGATTTAGATAAAAACTTAGTGGAAGCACTAGCTGATCCGCTTGTGCATTTAGTTCGAAACTCAGTTGACCACGGTATTGAAATGCCAGCTGTTCGTGAGGCTGCCGGTAAGCCTAGAACAGGTAATGTTACTTTATCAGCGTCTCAGGAAGGCGACCATATTTTGTTGACCATTAAAGATGATGGCGCTGGTATGGATGCTGAGAAACTGAAAAAAATAGCAATTAGTAAAGGCGTACTCGATCACGATCAAGCGAGTCGACTTTCTGACACTGAAGCATACAACCTCATTTTTGCACCTGGCTTTTCTACAAAAGAAGAGATATCTGATATTTCAGGTCGTGGTGTTGGAATGGATGTGGTGAAAACTAAAATCACCCAATTAAACGGCTCTGTAAGTATTCAATCTGAGTTAGGCGTAGGTACCATTTTAGAGATAAAAGTACCACTTACCTTAGCTATATTACCGACCTTAATGGTAATTGTTGGCGCACAAACATTTGCGTTACCACTTGCAGGTGTTAGTGAAATATTCAACTTAGATTTAACGAAAACAAATGTGGTTGATGGGCAATTAACAATTATTGTGCGTAAAAAGGCAATACCATTATTCTACCTCGAGCACTGGTTAGTTAAAGGCTCAGATCGTTCACAGCGAAAAGCAAAAGGCCATGTAGTTATTGTGCAAATTGGTACGCAGCAAATTGGTTTTGTTGTTGACTCATTAATTGGCCAAGAAGAAGTTGTGATTAAGCCGCTTGATGCGTTACTTCAAGGAACACCAGGTATGGCAGGTGCTACAATAACTTCGGATGGTGGCATTGCACTGATTTTAGACGTTCCAAACATGTTAAAACATTACGCAGGCTAATAATAAAGTAGGTATATATTTAATATATACCTACGCATAAATTTAATAAGAGAGCTAAATGGCCGTTAAAGTTTTAGTTGTTGATGATTCAAGCTTTTTTCGCCGCAGAGTAAGCGAAATTCTTGAGCAAGATAGCGATATACAAGTTATAGGCTTTGCTGTGAATGGCAGAGAAGCTGTTGAAAAAGCAGCTCAGCTACGTCCAGATATGATCACTATGGATGTCGAAATGCCTGTGCTTGATGGTATTAGCGCAGTTAAAGAGATAATGGCGAGTAATCCAACCCCGATCTTAATGTTTTCATCACTAACACGTGATGGCGCAACAGCAACGTTTGATGCGCTAGATGCTGGAGCAATGGATTTTTTACCGAAAAAATTTGAAGACATCGCTCGTAATAATGAAGACGCTATAAAGCTTTTGCAAAATAAAGTGAAAGATATAGGACGAAGACGTTTACCGCGAACGTTTAAATCTGCAACACCACCTAAGCCGGTAATATCAACTAAACCGATAACAAGCTCACTTTCGCAAAGAACAAACACACTAACGCCTTCGATAAAACAACCCGATAGAAGCTTTCAAAGAGTAGCCCCTACGACACCGTCAGGTTCTAATGTTGCCTCAATGCGAGCAAGTGGAAAGCAATACCAGCTTGTGGCTATTGGCACTTCTACAGGTGGCCCTGTTGCACTACAAACTATATTAACTCAATTGCCTGCTAATTTTCCTCATCCTATTTTACTTATTCAGCACATGCCAGCTGCATTTACACCCGCGTTTGCAGCGCGCTTAAACGGTTTGTGCCAAATAAAAGTGAAAGAAGCACAACAAGGTGACCGCTTACAACCAGGAACTGCTTATTTAGCGCCTGGCGGACAGCAGATGATGGTGGAAGGGCGTGGGGCAAATAGAACACTGCGCGTATTTGAAGATCATAGCGAGAGAATAAGTTATAAACCGAGTGTAGATGTAACGTTTGCCAGTGCAGCAAAAACGTATCAAGGCGATGTGCTTGCTATCGTTTTAACAGGCATGGGCGCTGATGGGCGTGATGGTGCAAGAATGTTAAAGCAAACGGGGGCAACTATTTGGGCACAGGATGAGAAAAGCTGTGTTGTTTATGGAATGCCTCAAGCCATTGCTAATGCGGGGCTTTCGAGTGAAAGCTTAGCATTGAGCGATGTTGCAGCACGTATAAAGAGAGAGGTAGGTTGTGGATAAACTCTCAATATTTGGACTATTTGTAGCACTGGGTGCAATAGGTCTAGGTTACTCTTTAGAAGGCGGCGTTGTTTCTGCTTTATTTAATGGTCCTGCCCTTATTATTGTATTAGGCGGCACGCTTGGTGCTGTTATGTTGCAAACATCAGCAAGTACCTTTAAAAAAATGCTAAATATGAGCTCTTGGGTTTTTGTTGCGCCACAATATGATATTGAAGATGCAATAGAGCAAGTTAAGCGGTGGTCTCATAAGGCACGTCAAGAAGGTTACTTAGCGCTTGAAAACGAAGCGCTAGCTCACCCAGATGCATATGCAGCAAAAGGTTTAAGCTTGCTTGTAGATGGCTGCTCAGAGCAAAAACTACGTGACACGCTTGAAATTGATTTACTGCTAGAACGCGATCGCTTGCTTGAAGCCGCACGTGTTTATGAAGCGATGGGGGGCTACAGTCCTACCATTGGTATTTTAGGTGCTGTGCTTGGTTTAATACAGGCAATGTCGTTTATTACCGATCCACAAATGCTTGGTGCAGGCGTTGCAACGGCATTTATCGCGACCATTTATGGTGTTGGTTTAGCTAATTTATTGTTTTTACCTATGGCAAATAAGTTAAAACAGCGTGTAGAGCAAAAAATGCTTTACCATGAAATGCTTGCCGAAGGTGTGATTGCAATTAGCGTTGGCGAAAGCCCAGTAAATATAGAATTAAAGCTTGAAGCCTACCGTGTAGAGCGTCCTAATTTAGTGGACGAATAACATGCTACGCCGACGACTTCGTCACTCTGCTCCTAAAAGTCAACATACAGAGCGTTGGCTTGTATCGTATGCCGATTACATGACCATTATGTTTGCTTTTTTTGTGGTGTTGTATGCGATAGCGATCAACAAAGAAGAACAATTTCAAATATTGTCAGACTCCCTTGAACACGTTTTTGATAAATCTGCCCGCCAGCACTCCCAGCAAGGTGAGGGCGTCAATGGTAATGGAATATTGACTGATAGAGTGACACCTGAACAAGAAGTTCTTTATGGTGAAAGTATTTTAAAAGAAGAACAAGGTCCAGAATTACTCGACGGTCAAAGTGATACAAGTAACATACAACAAAAATATTTAGGAAAACCACTCGATAGCTTACTTGCTAAGCTGCAGTCAGCGCTCATTGATGAAATTCGTGATGGAGAAGCCAGTTTAGAGCTTAATCAAGATTGGCTGATTATAGAGCTAAGCTCAGGTATGTTATTTTCAAGTGGTAGCTCAGTTGCACACTCTAGGGCAAAGCAAGTCGTCAAAATTGTTAAAGATATTATTGCTCCAGTAGATAACTATATTAGGGTGCGTGGCTATACTGATGATGAAAGTATTCGCAATGAAATATTTCGCTCAAATTGGGAACTCTCGGTTGCTAGAGCTACATCTATTTTAGTAGAGTTGGAAGCATTAGGTATTAATTCTGCCAGAATGGCGATAGAAGGTTATGGTCAATATTCACCTTTTGTAAGTAACGATACAGAACAAGGGCGAGCAGAAAATCGTAAAGTTGTTATTGCACTTTCTAAGTATGGTTTACCGCCAATACAAGACATTAAAGGTGATGAACAAGCTGTTAAGCCAGTAGCGGAAGAGCCTGAAATTGAGCTCCCTTCAGATGACGATACAATAAAAATAATTCGTTTGCCTCATGGTGGTATTCGCATAACAACGCGCAATGAACAGTAATTAGGATGTAATGTGAAGATTTGGACTGTCGCAAATCAAAAAGGTGGTGTTGGTAAAACAACAACAGCAGTGAGCCTTGCTGGTATTTTAGCTTTGCAGGGTAAGCGTGTGTTGCTTATTGATACAGACCCTCATGCATCACTCACTTATTACTTTGGCATTGACTCAGAAGATTTGGAAGTCAGCGTATATGATATTTTTGCGCGTGGCACGAGCATGCAAAGTGAAGAGATACTTCAAGCTTTATGCCCATCAACACTTGAAAACCTAGATATTTTACCAGCAACAATGGCGATAGCCACGCTTGATAGAAGCATGGGTAATAAAACAGGTATGGGATTAATACTAAAAAAAGCGCTTGCAAAAATCAGTGAACATTACGATTATGCCATTTTAGATTGCCCCCCAGTTTTAGGGGTGTTAATGGTTAATGCGCTTGCAGCAAGTGAGCGAATTTTAGTGCCAGTGCAAACGGAATTTTTAGCACTGAAAGGGCTTGATAGAATGATGCGCACTATGGAATTAATGCAAACCTCTCAAGCGAAAGATTATCAATATACTATAATCCCTACTATGTATGATAAACGTACTAAAGCATCGTTAGAAGCATATAAAACACTGCAAAGTACGTATGGTGATAAAGTCTGGCCAGGTGTGATACCGGTAGATACTAAATTTAGAGATGCAAGCTTTGCGCAAAAAGTGCCTGTAGAGTATTGTCCTCGTTCGCGTGGTGTATACGCATATAAAGCACTGCTAGAATATTTAATTGAACAAGGTTAATGAATGAGTAAGCAATTATTTGCTAATGAAAAAGTAATGAAACAATACCTAGGGGCTTTGTTATGTGAAGACGAGCCTGTAGATAACCTTGAGCCAGTCGCAAAATTACTTGAGCAAATGCCACATGACTCGCAGCAAGAACATATTCATTTAAAACCAAAAGAACAGATAAAAGCGGCAGAAAAAATATTTGATCAAGACTTACTTAATTCTGAAATTAAGCCAATAGTTGAACCTATTTTTGAAGCCGAAAAAGTTAATAAAGCCATTGACGATGAAGTAATAGAGCCGATAAGTACGATTACAGAAGAACCAGAACCACAGATTATAACCACTAGCCAATCTGACTATTTTGATGGTGAATTTCAGGCATTATTTTTTGAAGTTGCAGGTTTAACATTGGCTGTGCCATTAAAAGCATTAGGCGGTATACATCAACTAGGTGAAGTAAATCATTTATTTGGTAAGCCAAAGTGGTTTAAAGGCGTTATGCTCAACAGAGAAGAAAAGCTTAATGTTGTTGATACTGCTCGTTGGGTAATGCCAGAAAAGTATGATGATAAATTAGAGGCGTCTTTAGATTATCAGTATTTAATTACCTTAGGTGATAGCCAGTGGGGCTTATTAGCTGAAAAGTTGATAAATAACATTACATTGAGTAAAGAAGATGTAAAATGGCGTACAAATAAAAGTAAGCGCCCATGGCTTGCTGGTGTTATAAAAGAAAAAATGTGTGCTTTAATAGATGTAGATAATTTAAATATATTATTAGAGAAAGGCTTAGATAGCCGTCAGTAGTAATGACCATTACGGGGTAATAGCATGAATCAAGATAAATTACTGTCAGCAAATAAAAACGCAGATAATAATGATGAAATTTTACAGTGGGTTACGTTTAAGCTAGAGGAAGAAACCTACGGCGTAAATGTAATGCAAGTACAAGAAATACTTCGTTATACAGAGATAGCCCCTGTACCAGGTGCACCTTCTTACGTTATTGGTATTATTAACTTACGCGGTAACGTTGTAACTGTTATTGATACTCGTGCACGTTTTGGTTTGTTAGCTGCTGATGCAACCGATAATTCTCGTATATTAATTATTGAAGCTGAAGAGCAAGTTATCGGCATTTTAGCCGACAGCGTATCTGAAGTCGTTTATTTACGCAGCTCTGAAATCGATAGTGCACCAAATGTTGGTACTGAAGAAAGTGCTAAGTTTATTCAAGGCGTTTGTAATCGTGATAATGAGTTACTGATTTTAGTCGATTTAAACAAGTTACTCAGCGATGATGAATGGGATGAGTTAAGCGATATATAAGCTTTACCAAATAAATTATGCTGTTACTTAGTATAGCTATATCAGCGTTAGCGGTAGGACTTATATCGCTGGCGCTAATAATTGCATTAAAAAACAAACAAGTGAATGAAATTAATGCTGTATTACAGCAGCTTAAAGATAGCTCAGAGCAAACTCATATTTTGCGAAGTGAAATTTCAGAGCTTAGAACAGGGCTTTTAAGTATTGGTAAGCGAGTGCTTGAGGTTGAGCAACAAAATCAAGATTTGATACAGCAACAAGCTGCGCAGAAATACGATGACCCTGATGCTAAAATTTACTCTCGTGCAGTAAAAATGGTTGAGTTAGGTGCGGACCTCGATGAGGTGATACGCGAATGCGAATTACCGCGAGCAGAAGCCGAATTACTGTTTTCACTACATAAACAAAAAGGCGCTTAGCGCCTTTTTAGTTATAAGTGTATAAATAATCTCACGCTTTAATATTTAACTTACCTTGAAAGTCTTGCCAGCCTGGCGGAAATTGACCTCTTAATACATACGAAAACGCAATAAGCTCTGCAATTACATAATAAAGCTCTTTAGGGATTTCTTCCCCTAAGCTTAAATGCGACAACGTTTTAGCAAGCGCTGCATCTTCGTGGATCATAATCCCTTTTAATTTTGCTGCTGCAATTATTTCGTCAGCTAACTCACCAAACCCTTTTACGCTTACTGTGGGGGTGTTGCCAGCTTCGTATAAAAGCCCAATGGCTGACTTATTAATGGGTGCATCGCTCATTACTAAACCTTAATATTAATAATTGCATGAGATTTATAAAATGCCTGATTATTTGTATCGCCTCGCTTTAAGTTGAGTTCTCCAACTTGTAAACCATGCTTAGCTAGTTTGGATCTTAAATTATCTAAGTGAGGGTGAGCAATTGCGCTTACTTCTTGGCTCGAGGCTAATAGCTGGCAATCGAGTGATTTATCCATTAACTCAGCGGTAATCTGTAACTGCCCAATCTGTGCATAATCAAAGTTTAATCTGACAAACCATACATTTTTATCTTCTAATTTATCTGCGCTTGGCTTTTTATATTGCCCCAGTGTTATTTCTGTTTGGGCGGCCTCAGGCGGCAACTTCATTGGTAATAAAAATTGTGCAAGCGGATTTGTGTCAGGTTGCTGACTTGGTGTTGAAACACTTACTTGGGTAAGTGTGTTTTTAACGTGTACGATTTCGCTAGCCAATGCTTGAACTTGAGCTTGCTGCAGTTGCTCAAGTATTTTTGCTCCCGCGTTTCCTGTTTTAAAAGTAGGTATGAGTACTTGTAAAAGTGCATCTAAGCCAGTTTGGTTATTAAAGCTTATCGGTGTTACTGATTGGCTAATTATAGGGGCTGCTAAAATACTCACTGCAACTTGTTCAAGTCCTTTAGTGAAGCTACTTTGTAGTATATCACCCGTTAATTGAGATGGTTGTAAGGTGGCTAATACTTCACGCTGTATGGTCGCAGGGTTAATATTATTACTTGAGACCATGCGATTAAATGCTTGGTTAATTAAGCGAGTTAAATCGGGCGTTTCTTTTGTTACTCTATTTGTAATGTCAGTAATTTGACTACTTAAAAGCTGTTTGTTACCAGCTACTCTATCCGTAGGGATTGTGGTATCAGGAAGCTTTAATAGTGTGCTTAATAGCTTTGCTTCTATTGGTTGTAGCATTTGACTACGAGAGGCAATATTAGATAACGGCTCTGCTAATGGGAGCATGTTTTTAATCGAGGCTGGGTTTACACTGTTTTGATTGTTGCCGTTTATTACTGGTTGCGCTGAAGAAGTTGTTTGCCCTTTAGTAACAATTTCACTTGTAGGCTTAATTAACGTATCAACTTTACTGTTAGTACTAATATTCAGAGCACTCAATTGACTCGCGTTTAAATTACTTGGCTTAGCGCTCGCCACTCCATTTTGAGTAATATTATTTGGCGTTGGCGTTGGCGTTGGCGTGTTAGCTGTTGTTATATTTGTAGATGATTGCCAAACACTAACACTTCCTTTTATTTGCTGAGTTAATTGTACAAGTGGCGGAAGTCTTGAAAAGTGCTCTGGTAAAGTATTGCTCGTATTACTATTTAACGCAGTACTTATATTTTGAGTAATGTTAACTCTATTTAACGGTGATACTGTTAATTGCATAACTAAGCTCGGCCTTTGTATCGCAGATGATCCAGACGGCGGCATTAACTCAGATTTATTTGCTGCTGCAAAGGGCTTACTTTCAAAATATTTAACTGCATCATTAATTCGCGTTTTTAAATCACTAAAGCTATTTTGTAGCCACGACTTTATTGGGCTATCAGGTGTAAGCAGTGGGCTTGCTTTAATAGTGGACGCAGAAAAATGTATTTCAGGGACACTGCTTTTTTGAGCTAAAAGTAACTCGTTAAACGGTTTAGAAAATGAGTTATTAAGAGTTACTTTTATATTATTAGTATCGGTTTTAATAAGTAATTTATCAGCCTGATTTATTAAATTTACCTTAATGGGGGTGTTGGGTAGCTCACTAACTTGTTGATTAGTAATAGGCGTTGTAAACGAACCTGACTTTTGAGGATGAGTCAAAATAGCTAGTTTAGGTGTTGCTTGAAGTTGCGCACTAGGTAATAAGGCCACGAGTAATTTAGTAAGTTTAGTTTGGCTAAGTGGTTGCGTATGAATTGTATCTGCAAAGCGATTAATAACATTAAGCTGTGCGCCTTTGTTAGTCGTACTAACAACTACTTTTAAAGGCTGCTCAGTTAAAAGTAACTGCGCTACGTCTTTATTTATGGCAATACTGGCGTTAAGTTTATCAATTACTAATTTTGGGGTAGGGGACATAACCACCTGTAAATCCATTGGTTTGCTTTGTACCTCAGTGCCCGTGCTTACATAATTTAATAAACGCTGTAATTGTACTGGTTGATTTAAAGTAAGGGTTGTAGTGTTTGGCGTGATGTTGAGCTGTTTGCCATCGGGACTAAGTTGTATGTTAGCACTGGCTATCTTTTGTAAATTTTGAGGTGCGCTTGTAGTGCCAAGTCTTAATGTTTGCCAATGTTTATCAATAAATACATCAAGCGTAATCGAGTCTTTCGAAAATTGAATGTTTTTAGCCGCAAGTACCTCATTAGGTAATTGCGATAACTCATTGGTTTGAGGGTTTGTCGATTGATTGATAACCAATGAATTAGATAATGTTATTTGCGTTGGCGTATTCATTATTTTAAATCAAGTTTTCTCTATTTTAAGTGAATCGATTTTAAAGCAATATTCGTATTACCCTATCATTATGGTAGACTAACGCCTAATTTTTGGCAGAGAGAATCGTCATCTTGTTACACATTAAGTCCGTCACCTGCATCAAGCAAGATCGTTGTTTGTTTGCGGATCTTAATTTTAGCCTTAATAGCGGTCAAATCATGCAATTAGCGGGTCCTAATGGGGCTGGTAAAACATCGCTATTGCGTATTATCGCAGGCTTTTCTGTGCCTGATGAAGGAGCTGTTTTATTTCAAGAACAGCCTATATCTAAGTATTACGAAGAGTATGCCAGAGAACTACTCTTTATAGGCCACAAAACAGGTGTAAATACTCAGCTTAGTGCAGTTGAAAATGTTCGTCATTGGTTACAAATTAATGGCTACATAAACCAGCCTGACTTGTATCCCATTTTAGCGCAACTTGGCCTTGTTGGACTTGAAGATGTACCGGTTAGAATGTTATCTGCTGGACAACAAAGACGTGTAGCTTTGGCCAGACTTTGGTTAAGTGATGCTAAATTATGGGTACTTGATGAGCCATTTACCGCGCTTGATAAAAGCGGTGTTGCCTTTTTACAGCAGCGATTTACCGAGCACTTACTAAACGGTGGAGCTATTTTGTTAACGACCCACCAAGATTTAACGACCCATTTTAGTAACTTGCAAACGGTTACACTGGAGTATCGTCACTAATGACTCGTCAACATTCTTATTGGTTGCTATTTAGTGCGGTATTTACCAAAGATGTAAAACTTGCGTTTCGCCAGCGCGCTGAAATTGTAAATCCTATTTTGTTCTTCTTAATTGTAATTTCATTATTTCCGTTAGCAATCGGGCCTGAGCCTGGTTTACTAGCGAGAATGGCACCGGGAATTATTTGGGTTGCCGCATTACTCTCTACCATGTTGGGCTTGGATAAGCTGTTTAGAGATGATTTTAACGATGGCTCGTTGGAGCAGTTAATTGCATCGTCTTACCCGTTATCGTTAACCGTACTTGCTAAAGTGGCTGCTCACTGGGTGGTAACAGGTTTACCGCTTGTATTAATGACGCCGCTATTTGCATTGTTGTTAAACCTAGAAAGTACGGCGTTAACAGCGACTGTTTTAACATTATTATTAGGCACTCCACTATTGAGCTTTATTGGCGCAATAGGCGCAGGGCTTACTGTAGGATTACAAAAAGGGGGTATTTTGATGAGTTTACTCGTACTGCCTTTGTATATTCCTGTTTTGATTTTTGCAACGTCGGCTATCGATACCAGCACCATGTCGCTGGATTATAGTGGGCAGCTTGCCATCCTTGGTGCAATGTTACTTATTGCTATTATTAGCGCACCAATTGCCATATCGTCAGCTTTAAAAGTGAGTGTAAGTTAATGTGGAAGTGGTTACATCCCTATGCTAAAGCAGAGCGTGCATACCAGTTATGCAATACGTTACTGCCTTATTTTGCCGTAGTTACTGTAGTTAGTATGATTGTTGGATGGGTATGGGGGCTTGGTTTTGCACCTGCCGATTACCAACAAAAAGACAGCTACCGTATCATCTTTATTCATGTTCCTTCTGCCATTTTGTCTATGGGGGCTTACTCATCAATGGCTATTGCAGCTGTTGTTGCACTTGTATGGCAACTACGAAATGCCGAACTTGCCGTTATTGCTATAGCGCCTGTTGGTGCTTGTATTACTGCTATTGCGCTTATTACTGGCGCTGCATGGGGTAAACCTATGTGGGGTGCTTGGTGGGTATGGGATGCGCGTTTAACGTCTGAACTTATTTTATTATTTTTATATCTTGGCGTGCTTTCGCTTTATCATGCATTTGAAGATAAGAAGTCAGCAGGGCGTGCAGCTTCTATTTTAGCAATTGTTGGCGTAATTAATTTACCTATTATTCATTACTCTGTTGAGTGGTGGAATACGCTACACCAAGGCGCAAGCATTACAAAACTAGACACCAAAGCAATAGACCCAAGTATGTTTTGGCCACTTATGGTTAATATTTTAGCTTTTGCTGCTTTTGTAGGAACAGTGACTTTAATTCGTCTTAAAAATGAAATTTTACAACGCGAAAAGCACCGACCGTGGGTGCGTTTGTTGTTAAATAAGGGGTAATTATGCAGTTTGACTCTTTTTCTGATTTTATTGCAATGGGAGGCTATGGGTTCTATATCTGGCTTTCTTTTGGTACATGCGCTCTTATTTTACTCGGTATTTTAGTGAACTCTTTAAGAGATACCAAACGTATTATGGCTTCAGTTGAGCAACAAATAATACGTGAAGCGCGAATTAAAAAAGCTAAACAGGAACAAGCCTCATGAATCCAAGACGTAAAAAGCGCCTATTGGTAATTATTGCCGTACTGTTTGGTATTGGTGGATCAATTGGTTTAGTGCTTTATGCACTTCAAGAAAATATTAATCTTTTTTATACGCCAAGCGAACTTATTGATGGCAAGGGGCCTAATAAAGAAAAACCATTCATTGGCCAAAAGCTACGTATTGGTGGCATGGTTGTACCAGGCACGGTTGAGCGTAATGAACAGAGCTTACAAGTAAGCTTTAAGCTAATTGATACAGGTCCATTAGTGACCGTGCGTTATCAAGGCATATTGCCAGACTTGTTTCGTGAGGGGCAAGGCATTGTAGCGCAGGGCGTATTAATCGAACCTAATGTTATTGAAGCATTTGAAGTGCTTGCAAAGCATGACGAAGAATATATGCCAGCAGAAGTTGCTGAGGCAGTTAAAGGTATTAAGCACGAAAAACCAAAATACAACTTAGATAGTGGTAATTAGCTATGATCCCAGAAATTGGTTATTTTTCTTTAACGCTTGCCATGGTGCTAAGCGTTTTACTGTGTATTTTTCCTCTTTGGGGCGCGCATACCGGTAATCTTCGATTAATGCGTGCAGCTCCCTCTTTAGCAATTGGGCAATTCGCTTTTGTTTTAATCTCTTTTGCAGCACTTATTTACGCCAGTGTAACGGATGATTTTACCGTATCGTATGTGGCATATCATTCAAGTAGTACGCTACCTTGGTATTACAAAATCACCTCTACATGGGGCGGCCATGAAGGCGCTATTTTACTGTGGTTAGTAATGCAAGCAGGTTGGACTGCCGTTGTCGCTGCGCGTTCTAAATCATTACCTTGGGTGCTACGTGCCCGAGTCTTGGGCGTACTTGGTTTTTTAGGTGTGGGTTTTATGATGTACACCTTACTACTTTCAAGCCCGTTTGAGCGCCTACTTCCTTATTTCCCTGTTGAAGGGCGTGATTTAAATCCGTTACTTCAAGATCCGGGCATGATTATTCACCCGCCATTACTGTACATGGGTTATGTAGGGCTATCAGTTGCCTTCTCTTTTGCTATTGCTGCGTTGTTAACCGGTAAGCTTGATAACACATGGGCTAAGTGGTCACGTCCGTGGACAATGACTGCATGGGGCTTTTTAACTCTAGGAATCACAATTGGTAGCTGGTGGGCATATTCAGAGCTTGGCTGGGGCGGCTGGTGGTTCTGGGATCCAGTCGAAAACGCATCATTAATGCCATGGCTTGTTGCAACAGCATTACTACACTCATTAAGCGTAACCGAAAAACGTGGTGTATTTAAATCGTGGACCGTACTACTTGCTATCGCAGCATTTTCATTAAGCTTGTTAGGCACCTTTATTGTACGTTCGGGTATTATTGTATCGGTGCATGCTTTTGCAACAGACCCTGATAGAGGCTTATTTATACTCGCCTTTTTAGGCATCGTTGTAGGTGGTGGCTTAGCGTTATATGCACTGCGTGTATCGCAAGTACATAGTGAAGGCCGATACAAGTTTGTATCACGCGAAGTGGCGTTATGGCTCAATAATATATTTTTAGTAGTTGCTACATTAATCGTATTGCTGGGTACGTTATTACCTATGGTTCATAAAGAAATGGGCTTGGGCAGTATTTCTATTGGCGAACCGTTTTTTAATAAGATGTTTGCAATAATTCTAGTACCATTTGCTATTTTGATGGGGATAGGGCCATTTTTACGCTGGAAGCAAAATAAATGGGCTTTCTTACAAAACAAAATATTAATGGGCGTATTAGCCAGTGTAGTGATTACCTGTGTTTGGTTGTTTTCAAGTTACGATTTAGTAAAACCACTTACGCTACTAGCCACTACGCTTGCGGTTTGGATTGCCATATCAACTGGCATCGACATTTACACTAAATCTGCTGTGCATGGCACCTTAAAAGAAGGTTTAAAACGCTTAGGTGTAAGTTACTGGGCTATGGTGCTTGGGCATATTGGTATTTCGTTTGTTATTGCAGGTGTAACGCTTACATCTGCGTATTCAGTTGAGCGTGACGTATCGATGAAGCAAGGCGATACAGTTCAGCTTAACGAGTATGAATACCGTTTTGATGGTGTTAAAACTATTCGCGGGCCGAACTACAGTGGTCATGCTGGTGTTGTATCGGTGCTTAAAAACAATGAGCTAGTAACACGCTTACACGCCGAAAAACGTAAGTATGATATTGGTATGCAGTTTATGACCGAGGCGGCCATAGATGCAGGCTTTACACGTGATTTATACTTAGCGTTAGGTGAGCAGTTGAGCCAAGGTGCATGGTCACTTCGCATTTATCATAAACCGTTTGTTCGTTGGATGTGGATTGGTGGTGTGCTTATTTCCCTAGCTGGATTTATGATTTTATTTGATAAACGCTACCGCACATCAGCTAAAACAGCGCGTAGAGCTGCATCGGAGAATGTTTTATGAACCGTAAAATTTTAGCTATTGCGCCGCTTTTAGTATTTGCTTTTGTATGTGTATTTTTATACCAAGGCCTTTTTGCTAATCCTCGTGAAATTCAAACGGGTCGGTTAGGTCAAGAAATGCCAGCATTTAATCTACCTGATTTAATGCAAGACAATAAGCCGTGGACTAACGAGTCTTTAAAAGGCGAAGTTTACTTACTAAATGTATGGGGTACTTGGTGCCCAACATGTTTAGTTGAACTTGGTTATTTAACTAAGTTACGTGAGCAAGGCGTTAAAATTATTGGGCTTTATTACGTACAAGGTTACGACGCCGACTTTGATGGCCCCTTTGATATGCAATCACTTCGAACAGAAGTGAGCGATATGCTGCAACGTGCGGGTGACCCATATCAATTTAATATCTTGGATTTACATCGTACTTTGTCGTTGGATTTAGGTGTTTCGGGTGCGCCTGAAACATTTTTAGTCGATAAAAACGGCACTATTTTGTTGCATCACACGGGCGATATAAACCCGCGAGTATGGCGAGCTAAATTTGCGCCAATTATGCAGGAGCTTAAATAATGAAATGGTTACTACTTACGCTTAGCCTTTTTGTAAGCATCAGTGCGTTTGCAGAGCAAGATCGCTATCAATTTGATAACAACAAACAAGCGATATTGTTTGAAGAGCTAACTAAAGAGCTGCGCTGTCCTAAGTGTCAAAATCAAAACATTGCGGACTCTGACGCTGTTGTTGCTAAAGACTTGCGTGATAAAGTGCTCGTATTGGTTAAAGAAGGTAAGAGCAAAGACGAAGTGATTGATTACATGATTGACCGCTTTGGCTATTTTGTTCATTACGACCCACCAGTTACACCAGCGACTTTAGTACTTTGGGTATTACCTGTATTAATTGTCATAGTCGGCTTTGGTTTTATTGTTATTCGCCAGCGAAAAGCATCAGTAAAACAAACGTGGAGCAGTGACGACGAAATGCTGTTAGCGAAGCTAATTGAACAAAATAAACGTCAGGAGCAAAGTTAAATGATTTTAATGTGGGCGTGTTTTGCTTTACTCACACTGGTTGCTCTTGGGTTTGTGATGTTGCCTTTTTTAAAAAAAGAGCGCGTTCAAACAATTACTCATAACGCCAACGCTGAGCTAATTAGCATTTATGAGCAGCGTTTAGTTGATTTACAAACCGATTTAGATAATCAGCGTATTGATACCGTAAATCATGCAGAATCAATTATTGAATTAAAACGCCGTTTATTGAATGAGTTATCACCAGAAAAATCACTAAACAGCAAAGGTAATAATCGTATTTTTGCTTTAACTGGTGGCGCATTTGTTCTTGCTCTAACAGGTGTTTTTTATAGTTTAACAGGTAGTCAGCAGCAAATTTCGGCTTGGCATGATGCCATGGATAATTTAGCTGATTATGGTGAGCGTGCTGTAATGCAAAAAGGTGAGCCGCTTAGCCAAAATGAACTGCAGGCTTTTGCATTGGCGCTTCGTACTAAGCTTAGCCGCTCAGGCGATGATGAAGTTGCTTGGATGCTACTTGGACGAGTTGCTATGTCGCTTAATGAATTTGACATGGCGCAGCAGTCATTTGATAAAGCACTACGTATGAATCCTGATAATATGCAGGTACTTATTAGTTATAGCCAAGTTTTATTACTAGAAGGCAGCGAAGCTAATATGACCCGTGCGGCAGGTATGCTCTCAAAAGTACTAAAAGTTGAGCCTACCAATTTAGATGCAATTTCGTTATTAGCACTCATTGCTTATGAACGTAAAGATTGGCCTCAAGCCAAAGCTGCATTTGAAGTTTTACTTGCGAGTATGGAAAAAAATGATTCTCGTTATAGCATGATCTCTGAGCGTATCGCTGATATAGAGAAGCAAATGCAAACGGAAGGCTCTGTTATGCCAGTTACTACTACAACGGGTGCTATTGCAGTTACAGTCGACATTGCAAAAGAGCTTATAGATAAACAGCCAAAAGACGGTATCTTGTTTATATTTGCAAAAGCAGCAAGTGGTTCGCCAATGCCATTAGCTGCTGTTAAACTCGCTAAATATTCATTTCCAATTACAGTTGAGTTGAGTGATAGTAGTGCAATGGTTGCAGGGCTTAACTTATCTAGTGCAGAAAATATTATTATTTCGGCGCGTATTTCTATAGATGACTCGGTTATGCCAAGTTCTGGTGAGCTAGAAGGTCATTCAGAGTCGTTAAAGCGTGAAAGTGTAAGTGACTACCAACTTCAAATTGATACATTAATACCTTAAGGACGTTAGATGTTAAAACACAGTTTTACTTTTTTATGTTTATTGATACTAGCCGGGTGTGCTCAAGTACCACAAAGCAAAGTAGATGACAGAGATCCGCTGCAAAGTATTAATCGTCCATTATATGACTTTAATATGGATGTACTGGATGCTTATTTATTGCGCCCAGTTGCTGTAGGTTATGTTGAAGTAACGCCTGTACCGGTAAGAAACGGTATTGTTAATTTTACAGGTAATATTACAGCACCTGTCGATATGATTAATGCGGGTTTGCAAGGTAAGCCGGGTAATGCAAGTGTGAGCTTAGCGCGTTTTTTAGTTAACTCTACGGTTGGTATTTTTGGTATTTTTGATGTTGCCAGTTCACTTGGTCTTGAAATTGTAGATGAAGACTTTGGACAAACGTTAGGTGTATGGGGCGTGGGTGATGGCGCTTATTTAATGCTACCAGGCATGGGTCCTACAACAGCACGTAACCTGACCGGTGATGTAGTCGACAACTTTGTATTGCCTGAAGTTGCCCTAACGACTCCACAAACTATTCTAGTGTTTGTTTTAAAAGCGGTAGAAGCTCGTGCATCATTAATCCCACAAGAAGGGTTATTAAATGATTCACTTGATCCGTACTTATTTGTAAAAGATATCTACTTTCAGCGTCAAATTTATGAGCTGTACGATGGCAACCCACCTATAAAAGAAGAGCCAGCTGATTTTGATGAAGACTTTTTAGAAAGTTTATAATTGAAAAGCCACTCATAAAAAACGCCAGCTAATAGCTGGCGTTTTAGTTTGTTCTTGTTTATTATTATTTAACCTTA
>NZ_BADV01000082.1:0-5218 GCF_000238895.1 Pseudoalteromonas sp. BSi20429
ACAGGCAATATAACTTGTGTCTCAGCCCAGCTGGCAATAATTATTGGTAATATTTGTTTGTAAACCAAGAGTGGTTTTATTTACATTTTACTTATTACCAATTACACATAAAAACACAAGTTAAAACCTGTTTACAGGCGATGATCTAGGCTCAAGTGAAATACTCATTTATAGCCATGTAGTAAGATTTTTTCATGTACAGGTTTGGAGAAATAAAGATAATGATTAACCAAAAATCCCTATTTATGCTTGCAGCAATGACTGCTAGCTCAAGTTTTGTACAAGCGGCAACTGTTAATAATGCTGGATTTGAAGATGGTTGGAATAACTGGAATGAAACAGAACCAGCGGCTATTTCAGGTAGTGCTTACAAGGGCTCTAAATCATTAAAAATTCAAGGTAGCCCAGGGCGTGTTTACCAAAATGTAGATGTAGATCGAAATACTCAGTACACGTTAAGTGCGTACGTACTTGGCAAGGGACAAATCGGCATTAACGATCTTAATGGTTTGTTTAAAAGTGAGAAATTTAACGTTTCTTCGTGGACAAAAGTATCTAAAACTTTCACCACAGCTAATACAGGTTCGCTACAAGTATTTGCTAAGCATGATAAGAGCTCAAGCGATGTTCGTTTTGATGACTTTTCGTTAACTAAGGGGAGTTCTTCTGGCGGCGGAGACACAGGTGGTGGTGATACTGGCGGTGGCGACACTGGTAGTGGCTCAGGTATAGCAAGCAACATCACCAACGGTAGTATTTTTGACCTTGAAGGTAATGATCCTCATCCATTAGTAAATAGCGACACTTTAGAGTTTGTTCCTCTAGAAGCGCGTCATATCACTCCAAACGGGAATGGCTGGCGTCATGAATATAAAGTAAAAGAAAGTGCACGTGTTGCAATGACCGAAACCTATGAGGTTTTTGAGGCAACTGTAAAAGTTGAAATGTCAGATGGTGGTAAAACGATTATTTCTCAGCACCACGCTAGCGATACGGGTACGATTTCAAAAGTATATGTTTCAGATACTGATGAATCAGGTTTTGATGATAGCGTAGCAGGTAACGGGATTTTTGACGTTTATGTTCGCCTGCGTAACACCAGTGGTAAAGAAGAAAAACATGCACTAGGTACTATCAGAAGTGGTGGTTCATTCAATCTAAAAGTAGTTAATAATTACGGTGATGTAGATGTGACTGCATTAGGTACTACCTTTGGTATTCCGGTAGAAGATGATTCAGAATCTTACTTTAAGTTTGGTAATTATTTACAATCACAAGACCCATATACACTAGATGAGTGTGGCGAGTCAGGAAACTCAGATTCATTTAAAGAGTGCTTTAAAGATTTAGGAATTACAAAAGCTAAAGTAACAATGACTGACGTTAGTTATACGCGTAAAACTAACTAATTATTTAGTTATTCAGTAGTTTAGAAGGCCACTCAGTTTAAAGCTGAGTGGCTTTTTTAATGCTTTTTAAATGCTTTTTAAATGTATAAACTTAATCTATAACCATTTTTTATTTTTAAAATACACACCAATACCGCCAGTAAGTACAATCAAAAATATAACAAACGCACTAAATGCATAGGGGCTCTCGGTACCCGGAATACCTCCTACGTTTACGCCTAACAGGCCGGTTAAAAAGCCTAAAGGTAAAAATAATGCAGCCACAACCGACATTACATACATACGCTGATTTAATTGCTCAGACACTTGGTTAGTGATTGTTTGTTGAATGATTTGCGCACGTTCAATAGAGCTATCAAGCTCCTCTAAATAACGAATAAGTAAGTTTGTTGTTTCGTTTAATTTTGCTTTATCGTCATCTAACAGCCACGGGTAGTGATTATTTACCATTGAGCTAAGGGCTTCTTTTTGCGGTTTTAAATAACGCTTTAAGGCAATTGTTTGACGGCGCAACTGTGATAAACCTTGGTTATCAAACTTTTTACTTGGTTCATCTATTTCTTCTTCAAACTCGTCGAGTGTTTCATCTAGTGAGTCAATAACGCTTTGCATGCGAGAAGTTAGTTTTTGTGTAATAGAGCACACTAATTCAGAAATATTGCATGGGCCTTTATTTTCATTTAAACAGGTGAGCGTATCCTGCACCGATAATAAACGACGCTTGCGGGTAGTAATAAGAATGTCTTCGCTAATAAATAAACGAATTGAAACCATGTCTTCAGGGCTTTGTGCTGGATTTAAATTTACACCACGTAAAAATAACATATGTCCGTTAGTCGTTGATGTAATACGCGGGCGTGTTTCATCAGCAATTAAGGACTCTAATTCGTAGTCGTTTAAATGAGGTTGTGCCTTGAGCCATTCAACAGCCTCGCTTTGGCTATAGTCCATGTGCACCCAAAGTTTTCCGTGGCTTGGTTGCCAGCTATTTAGCTCATTAGTGCTTTCAATAGGGCGAGCGCCGCCTTGTCCATCAAGTACAAGTGCATGTAGTAAACCATTAATCATAATTATTTCTCATAATAGTGTATTTTTAATACCGTTAACTATAGTGTATCTACTTAAGTATTTTAAACTTACCTTTATTTTTAATAAGTTAAGCTTAAATAGCAAAATATATGCAGAGCCTTTGGGCTGAGTAAAGTGGCATAAAGTACTATTCAGCAAGGCGTGCATTGTGTGACCAGTTGTTTAAAAAGATCAATTTAATTTACTAATCGACTAGATAAATTTATTTCGTTGGTGTTTTTTTACCTGTAGCGTATAAGTCACTTTTTTATTAAGGGCACATTTATGACAGCAAAGATCACAGTTGGTTGGCGTGAGTGGTTAAGTTTACCTGGGCTTGGTATTAACGAGATAAAAGCAAAAATTGATACTGGCGCTCGCACTTCATGTATTCATGCAATTAACATTGAAGAATACGAAGTTGACTCAGAAAAATGGGTTAAATTTACGGCCCAGCCACTGCAAGATGATGAGCAAACGCAAGTCACTTGCAATGCAAAAGTTAAAAAAATGAAGTACGTAACCAGCTCAAGTGGGCAAAAAGAGTTACGTTACTTTATAGAAACTACATTGCATGCAGGCGAGCACAGCTGGCCTATCGAGCTTACTTTAACAAGCCGTGCAACAATGAAGTTTAGAATGTTATTAGGGCGTACAGCCATGGAAAATCGTATAGTCGTTGACCCGGCTTTATCTCAACTATTAGGTCGTAAGGTTTAACTATGAAAATCGGTATTTTATCTCGCAACAGAAAATTATATTCAACACGTCGCTTAATTGAGGCGGCAGAGGCACGCGGTCACGAAGTTAAAGTGATTGATGCATTGCGCTGTTATATGAATATCAACTCTGAGCAACCAGAAATTCACTATCGCGGTGAAAACTTAAAAGAATTTGACGCAATCGTCCCGCGTATTGGTGCATCGGTTACATTTTATGGCTGTTCGGTACTTCGTCAGTTTGAAATGATGGGTGTTTACCCTGTAAACGAATCAGTCGCTATTTCTCGTTCGCGCGATAAATTACGCTCACTTCAGTTACTTTCGCGCAAAGGCGTTGGTATGCCAGTAACAGGTTTTGCTAGCAAACCAGATGATGTAAAAGACTTACTAGAAATGGTAGGCGGTGCACCTGTTGTAATTAAATTACTTGAAGGCACACAAGGCATTGGTGTTGTACTTGCTGAAACACGCAAAGCGGCTGAAAGTGTTATTGAAGCATTTATGGGCTTGAAAGCTAATATTATGGTTCAGGAATACATTAAAGAAGCGGGTGGTGCCGATATACGTTGTTTCGTATTAGGCGATAAAGTAATAGCAGCAATGAAGCGCCAAGCACAAGAAGGTGAGTTCCGCTCTAACCTTCACCGTGGTGGTAGTGCTACATTAGTTCGTATTACTCCAGAGGAGCGTAAAACAGCAGTAGCCGCGGCTAAATCAATGGGCTTGAACGTAGCGGGGGTTGATTTACTTCGCTCATCTCGTGGACCACTTGTGATGGAAGTAAACTCATCACCAGGTTTAGAGGGCATTGAAATAGCAACAGGTAAAGACATTGCAGGCATGGTGATTGATTTCATCGAAAAAAATGCTTCAAGTAAAGGAACAGCAACACGTGGCAAAGGTTAAAATTAACCGTCCTTTTTCCTTATTAGGAGAGAGTGTAGGCGTAGGCGAGCGTAAAACACTTGCCTTAGAGGCAGCTAAACTTTATACCCATTCACCACTTAATATTCCTATTGAAGTGGTTAACGGTGTAATGGAAGGTCCTGTGCTTATGGTGTGTGCGGCTATTCATGGTGATGAGCTAAATGGCGTAGAAGTTGTGCGTCAGTTAATTGCTAAAATAGACCCAAGCCAACTGCGCGGCACAATAATCGCTGTGCCTATTGTGAATGTGTTTGGCTTTATTCATAAATCGCGTTACTTACCAGACCGACGCGATATGAATCGTAGCTTTCCAGGTTCTGAGCGTGGCTCACTTGCTGGGCGTATGGCTTATATGTTTTTTAATCAAGTGGCAATACATTGTACCCACATTATTGATTTACATACTGGCGCTATTCATCGAACTAACTTACCGCAAATTCGCGCTAACTTAGCTGATGAAGCAACCGCTGAAATGGCTAAAGCATTCGGCACGCCAGCAGTTATAGATGCATCATTGCGTAATGGCTCATTACGAAGTGAAGCTGCAAACCTAGGTATACCGGTTATAACCTATGAAGCTGGTGAAGCACTGCGTTTTGATCCAATCGCCATTGCGGCAGGTGTTCAAGGTGTTGATTATGTTATGCGTCATTTAAAAATGATCCGTGGCAAGCGTCCTAAAAAGTTACCAGATCCTATTATTGCAGGTTCAACTAGTTGGATACGTGCCGAAGTTGATGGCATTGTGCGTGCACAAGTATCACTAGGGGAGCATGTAACTAAAGGGCAAGTACTTGCTTATATTAGTAGCCCACTAGGTGACTCTGAGCTTGAGCTTTTAGCGCCTAAAGGCGGTATTGTTATTGGTCAGCAAACTATGCCATTGGTAAATGAAGGTGATGCGGTATTCCACCTTGCTTACTTTGCAAATGATAATAGCCTAGTAGAGCAGCAACTAGAGAACTTTATTGATGAGATAAATGATTTAGATGACGAGCTTAAAACAGCTGAATTAAATAACTAGTAGCCAACCTGAACTCTATTTAGTTAAAGCATTAAAAAAAGCCGCAGAAGGTAATTATCTTCTGCGGC
>NZ_BADV01000081.1:0-91353 GCF_000238895.1 Pseudoalteromonas sp. BSi20429
ATAGCGAACAACAAAAAGTATTAGCTAAAGGTGTTGATTTTTANATTTATCGATTTTTTTAGTGAATATTAGGTGCTCAAAAAACAACGGATAGCTTTTAGTTTTTGCTTATAACTTTACTTTGTTAAGTTTAAATAAAGTAAAATTTAACCAATATTATGACGCTTTTAAAGGGAACTATCGGTATAGGTTCGAGCGAGCAAGAGACGATGCTCACCTTACTTTTATAATTCATCCGAAACAAAACAAACACTTAATATTTTATAATATTAAAATTAAAACATTAAAAACTTATATTGTTCTATATTTTAGTAGCGTGAAAGAAAACGTGATTACTTAAAATGTAATTACCTTATGACTTGTTTGCCGTGTAGGTCGAAAAAATACACGCTGCTATGCACTGCACAGTGAAAACTTAAACAAAACAAGGTAACGGAGATAACTATGGCTCACCGAGTATCTAAATTACTTGCGGCAACAGGCGCAGTATTAACATGTATTTCTATTCCTTCGTATGCCGCTGTTAATGGGCTGACAGAACAAGATGAATTTAATATAAAACTTAGATCAATTTATTTTGACCGCGACTACGATAACGACGCAAGTGACGATTCAACTTTTGCTCAAGGTATAGAGCTCAATTACACATCGGGTTATATAAACGATTTAGTGAGTGTGGGTGTATCGACTTACACCGTGATGGATATTAATTCTACGGGTTCAGCCGCAGGTAATATTTTGCCAGCAGGTAATGAGAGCGGTGGAGTTGACGATAGCTTTTCTAAATTTGGACAATATTTTTTAGATTTTAAATTGGGCAACAACGGTCACGTTAAAGTAGGTGGGCAAAAAACCAAAAGTATGTTGCTTAAAAGCTCTGGGAGTCGGGCTATTCCTAATACTTTTAGAGGCGTTTTTGGCGATTACAAAATTGGTAACACTAAATTATACGGTTACGTTTACGATAAATGGAGCCGTCGACACGATGATAGGTGGGAAGACTTTTCTACCGATCAATCGGCACCTGGTGCTATTAGCGTAATTTGGGGCGTAGGTGCTACGCATAAAAAAGACAATCTAATATTAGAGGCTGAATATTTAAATTCGCACAATTATTTAAGTAAAATCGGGTTAAAAATCAGTTACGACATTAAGCTTGAGCAAAGTAAGTTAACCCTTTCAACTGGCATATTTACCTCACAAGATGATGGTGATTTATTTGTAACAGGCGCAGAGGGTGGTGACTTAGATGATGAAGATGCACCTGGTGCATTAACAGGTTTAACCAAAAGTGAAAACGATGGGTTTGCCTATTACCTAGATGCCGATTGGAAAAAAGATATTTGGAGTGTAGGTGCGGCATTTACTAAAGTAAGTGATGCTTGGATTGAAGATAATTTCAGTGGCGACCATGGTACAAACCCATTTCCAACTCGCTCATTAATTGGTGCCGATTTAACAAACCAAAATGAAACATCATGGCAAGCTCGTTTAGGAATTGATTTGAAAGCAGTATCGCCTGGCTTAACAACTAAATTTTACTACACAGACGGCAGCGATGCTGAAAACTCTGCATTGGGTAAGTTAGGTGGTACAGCCGACGAAAAATATTGGGCTGTAGATACTCGCTATAAAGTTGAGAAAATAAAAGGCTTAAGCTTACGTTGGTTATTTGTAGATTATACAACCGAAAAATCAGGCAGTGTTGATGGTGTTAAAGGCGATAGAGCTGACCATCGAGTTTATGTAGATTACACTATTAAATTTTAACATGACTTTTAATAAGCCAATGCAAATTTTATGCATTGGTTTTGTTTCCTTTTTTCATTATCTTTATGATAAAACTAACAAATCAATAATAAAAATTAAGCTAATATATGTTTTCTCTTCAACAGTGGCAATCACAGGGTCAATTTACTCAAATTAGTGGCCATCAAATTTTTACTAAAACAGCTGGTGATATAACTAAGCCTGCGCTGCTTTTAATACATGGCTTTCCAAGTGCTAGTTGGGACTGGGAAGGTATGTGGCAAACCCTTAGTGAACATTATTTTGTAATTACACTCGATATGCTAGGTTTTGGTTTGTCAGATAAACCTAAAAATGCAGGCTATAAAATTACTGAACAAGCCGACTTATATACTCAATTTTTAAAAACGTTAAATATTAATGATATACATATTTTAGCTCATGACTATGGCGATACTGTGGCTCAAGAGCTATTAGCAAGACAAGTCGTTAGCCAAAGTGACTTTAAAATAAACAGTGTGTGCTTTTTAAATGGTGGGTTATTTCCTGAGGTGCATAAACCCTTATTTATACAAAAGCTTTTACTTTCAAAGCTAGGTTGGATAGTGCCAAAATTAATGAATAAACAAAAATTTGCCAATAATCTAGTTACTATTTTTGGTAAAAGTACACCGCCTTCAAAACAAGTGGTAGACACCCTTTGGGAGTTGCTAATTTATAAAGATGGTTTAGCCGTTATGCCTAAACTCATTAGTTATATAAAGCAGAGGCAGCAAAACAGAGAACGCTGGGTTGGTGCCATCATAAATAACAATATACCACTTACGTTTATAGCAGGCGCAGAAGACCCCATCTCTGGTAAGCATATGATTGAGCATTATAAAAAGCTGATCCCCAATGCGCGCGTACAAGAGTTTGTAGAGCTTGGGCATTATCCGCAAGTAGAAAATCCAGATGCAATTACGCAGGCTTATTTGAATTTTAGATATTGCCAATAAAAACGCGGCTACTAAATTAAGTGCCGCGTTTATAAATTTTAGAACTCTGAGTATTTAGGCTTTGAACCTTAATATTTTTGCTTTGGTGCTTTTAATTGTTTTTCAAACTCATCTGAAAACAATATCGTGCCATCATCTTCCTCTGTAGGGAAGGCAGCAATAAGTAAGTCATCTTCCTCAAGGCCTGGTGTCCAGCGACTAAACCAGTCAGCAAGTGGGATTGCTTTAGCGCTGCAGCCAGCCCATTCTCCAGTTGCCCATGCTTCTGCAAATTCACGAGTTGGCCAAACTGGCACACAGTCGTCATCTTCGTTGGCAAGCATAACGCAGCCATCATCATCGTTTAAAATCCATACTTGCTTGAACTGTTGTACGGTTTCGAACATATAGGCTAGGCGTTTTTTTGCTCCAAGTCCTAAAATTACTGCGTGTTCTTCGCTTAAATTTGGCGTTGTCATAATTAGCTCACTTTTAATTACTATATCTAAATTATATGCACACAAGTATATCGAGTTATATGACAGAGTGTTGAAAAGTTGCTATTTAATTTCAGCAATGCAGATCTAATTTGTAGATTGATCAGTATAATTTCTCACTAATTTGAGCGATCATTCAAAAATAAGCTTGAATGTTTGTAAAAAGGCCACATTGTAGTAAGCATATACTTAATGAAGGATTGAAAAATGACAACTGATCTACTTGCTCCGTTTAAATTAAATAACACGATTGAGCTTAAAAACCGCGTACTTATGGCGCCATTAACGCGTTGTATGGCTGACGATAACTTAGTGCCAACACAAGATATGGTTGAATATTATGCTCGCCGTGCCGAAACCGGTTTAATTATTAGTGAAGCAACTATTATTCGTCCAGATGGACAAGGTTACCCAAATACTCCGGGTTTATTTACCAGCGAGCAAATTCAAGGTTGGAAAAAAGTAACTGACGCTGTGCACGCTAATGGCGGCAAAATGTTTGCACAGCTATGGCATGTTGGCCGTGTTGCACACCCTCACTTTTTTGATGGCGATGTACTTGCTCCATCAGCAATTGGCGTTGAAGGCTCTGTCCCTCGTATGCGTGAGCTTACATACATCACACCAAAAGCAGCCACTACTGATGATATTAAAAGTCTAGTTGCTGATTTCGCAAAAGCTGCTGAAAACGCAATTGAAGCGGGCTTTGATGGGGTAGAGATTCACGGTGCTAACGGTTATTTAGTTGACCAATTTTTACATTACGCTGCAAATACACGCAGCGACGAATATGGTCAAACGCCTGAAAACATGTCGCGTTTTGCACTAGAAGTAACCGATGCGGTTATTGCTGCTGTGGGCAGTGATCGTACTGCACTTAGATTAACACCGGGTGCTTACTTTAATATGAGCGAAGATAGCCGCGATAAAGCGGTATTTGATTACTTATTAACAGAACTTGAAAGCAGAGAATTAGCGTACTTACACGGCGGTATTTTTGACGACAGCATGCGCTTTGACTCGCTTGAAGGCAAAAGCATCTCTGAATTTTTACGAGCAGGCTACAAAGGTACATTAGTAGGCGTAGGTAGTTATAGTTTTGAGTCAGCAAAAGAAGCTATTAACGATGCTAAGTTTGACTTAATCGCTATTGGTCGTCCACTTATTGCAAACCCAGATTACATTAGCAAAATTGCAAACGGTGAAGAGTTAGTACCATACAGCGATGAAATGCTTGCACAATTGAAATAAATTACTATTTGTAATAAGTTCTAGAAAATAATTAAGACACCCAAAGTTAAGCCTTTGGGTGTCTTTTTTTGTACATATTCCCGCCATAAATCTTCCATATTTGTTTAATTTTTATGTAAATAAAGTTCATCCTCGTTGTCATATTTAAAATTCATACTGTCCGCGTTTTCATATTTCATAATTAAAATCAAACGGGACAACAATGTACGCTTTAAAAAACAAATCGCTTTTGAGCATGGCTATTGCCATGGCTGTATCAACATCTAGTTATGCTAACGACAACACCATAGAAGAAGTAACCGTGGTTGCTAAACCAACGAGCTACGCTAACAATGTTATTGAGCCTGCAATGCTTGAGCAACAAAGTTCGGTATCGAGCATATTATCGGTTATTGATAATTTACCGGGTATTAGCATAAATGAAGGTGATGCATTTGGTGGCGACGATTGGTCTACTACAATCACCATGCGTGGTTTTAGTATTGATGGAAACCAACAACAATTAGGTATGACCGTTGATGGCATTCCCAATGGTGGCTCTAATTACGGCGGTGGTGCTAAAGCTAACCGTTACTTGGAGAGTGAAAATTTAGCAACGGTAGAAGTAGGTCAAGGTACCTCTGATATTAAGTCGGCTTCACTTGAAGCACTAGGCGGGACATTTAACTTTGTAAGTAAAGACCCAAGCCTTGAAAAAGGCACTACCTTTGCTTATACATCAGGGAGTCACGATGCCACGCGTTATTACTTTAAACATGAAACAGGCACTGTTTTTAATAACACACAAGCGTACGTAAGTTACTCGCAAACAGATACAAGTCGCTGGATTGGTTCAGGCAGTAATGGGGGCAAAGACAACCAACATGCAGAGGTTAAGTTTGTATCTAGTTTTGACGACTTAACACTTACCGGACGTTTATCTTACGACGACGTAAGCGAGACAAACTATAACAGCGTAAGCCTTGAGCAGTTTGAACAAACACCCGATTGGGATCAGCTAACATGGAATTGGACGGGAGTTCCGCACTTTGACCAAATGTTTGCAGAAGGGTGGGGAACGCTTCGTGAAAATACCTTAGGCTATTTAAAATTTGAATACGCGATTTCGCCGACTTCATTATTAACCGTTAGTCCTTATTATCATAAAAATTCAGGTCGCGGCGATTGGATCCCACCTTATTTAACAACGCCGGTTGATGAAAATGGCAACCCAACAACCGAGGGTGGCACTAATGCAGGCTCTTATGGTTTTGCTGATAGTGAAGGCAACCCGCTTGCACCAAATGCCGATTGTACGCAAAGTTTGAGCTGGCCATGGGAGTCGGGTCCTGGTTTAAATCCTGCGTGTTACGATGCAACAGCAACGCCGGTTATGTCTTACCGCCATACGCATTACAACAAAGATCGTTTAGGTGTAACGGCAAATTACCAAGCTACATTTGGTGATCACGATATCGAAGCGGGCTTTTGGTATGAGCAAAGCGAACGTGATGAATCGCGTGATTGGCACAAAGTAATTGACGCGCGTATTTATCATCACTTTGATAGCACGCCTTACTGGACACAATACAAAAACACTTTTGATACCGATACATTCAAATGGTACCTACAAGACTCGATTAATTTTGGTGACTTAACATTAAATATTGGTGCAAAACAATATTTAGTTGAATTACAAAAGTACGACCACTTTGCTAACGAAAGATCAGATAAAGTAGATAGCGACTCAGACGTGTTATTTAGTGGTGGTGTATTGTATCAGCTAAATAACAGCACAGAATTATTTGCCAGTTACAGCGAGAATTTTTCAGCAATAAAAGACGGTGTACTTGAGCGAGACAGCTCAACGCTTACAAACATAGAGCCAGAAACTGCCGACAACATCGACTTTGGTGTACGTTATCAAGCTGACAGACTAACTCTTACAGCAACGGCTTACAGTGTTAAGTTTGATAACCGCATTACCTTTATTGCCCCTGGTAGTGGCACAGACGGCATTGATTACACGATTGGTACAAATGGCTCGTACGTAAATGTAGGGGGTATTGACTCAAATGGGCTCGAGCTTGCAGCAAGCTATATGCTAACACCAAGCTGGAGCGTGTACTCGTCGTATACAAATAGCAGTTCTGAGTATTCATCCGATGATCCAAATGCATACGATTCACAAGGCGTAATATTAAGAGATGAAAGTGGTAATGAGGTAGCACCAAGCTTTAGAAAAGGCGACAGCATAATAGATTCATCAGAGGATTTATTTGTGGTATCTACCGATTACTTTAGCGATGGCTTTCGTGTTGGTTTATCGGCTAAATACACCGGTGAGCGCTTAGGCGCATGGCAAGACGAAGACACTCGCACGCGCAATAAAGTAGACGGCTACACCGTACTTGATTTTAATGCAGGTTATTCAACTGACGTAGATGCAGGCCCGTTTAAAGCCATTGACGTATCGTTTGTTGTTTATAATGTTACTGACAAAAGCTACTTAGCAGGTGGTACAGGTAACGGCTCTACTTATTACATTGGTGCGCCTCGCACTGCGGCAGTTACATTGACCGCTGACTTTTAATTAGGTTTTAGTAATTGAATTAAAATATAGCCCATCATTGATGGGCTTTATTATATGAAAGGGCGCAAACGCGATGAAAACAATTATAAAAGTAACACTATTTAGCTTAAGTGTATTAGCGAGCAGCTTTGCAACAGCAGCGCAAAATGTAGTGCTGGTAACGCTTGACGGGGTACGCTGGCAAGAAGTATTTAATGGGGCTGATAATAGCTTAATTAATAATACTGATTTTGTTAAAAAGCCTGAGCAATTAAAGACCCAATTTTGGGCAAAAACAACAAATGAGCGCCTGCAATTACTTATGCCTTTTTTAACGCAAGTAGTGGCTAAAAAAGGGATTATAATTGGCGATAGAGCTAACGGCTCTACTATGTCGGTAAGTAACCCGTGGTATTTTTCATACCCTGGTTATAACGAAATACTCACCGGTGAAGTTGACGAAAATATAAATAGTAATAACAAAGTGCTCAACCCAAATAAAACTATTTTAGAGCGTTTAGATAAGTTACCTGAGTTTAAAGATAGCACTGCCTTATTTGGCAGTTGGGATGTATTCCCATACATTGTAAATACTAAGCGCAGTAACGTGTATGTAAATGCAGGTTTTATGTCAATTGAAGAGAATTTATTCACCGATGCGCCGCTGTTAAATGCGCTACAAAATGAAATTCCCAGTCCTTGGTATAACGTACGACTAGATAGTTTTACATATCGCTTTGCTAAAGCGTATATGTTGGCTAAAAAGCCTAAGTTGTTGGTGATAAGTTTAGGCGAAACCGATGACTTTGCGCATGATGGTCATTACGATCAATACCTTAAATCGGCAAGGCAAAGTGACGCCTTTATAAAAGACTTATGGGCAACCATTCAAACTACAGCGGGTTATAAAAATAACACCACACTAATTATTACTACTGATCACGGCCGTGGCAATAATGCCAATGATTGGCAACATCACAGCTCTAAACGTGCACTTGCTGAACTAGAGTTAGGTGAAAATACCTACCCAGAAGGAATTGTCGGCTCTGAACATATTTGGCTTGCAGCCATTGGCCCCGCAATAAAAGGTAGTGGCTTAATTAAAACTAAAAATGAGCTTAAACAAGCGCAAATAGCGGCGACCGTTTTAAAGGCTCTTGGGCAGAACCCAAATGAAATAAATTCAAATATGGCGCCTGCTATTAGCGAGATTTTAAAATGAAGAATCTATTAAAACCATTAACCCTATCTGCCTTGGTGTTGAGTTTGGTTATTAGCGCGAGTGTTAATGCCGCGCCATCTAAAATCCTATTTGGTTCGTGTGGGCATCAAGATAAAAACATACCCATATTTAATACAATTAACAAAGAGCAGGGGGATTTGTTTATATTTTTGGGTGACAATATTTATGGCGATACCAACGATATGGATGTACTTGCCGAAAAATACCAACGTTTAGGGGCAAAGCCTGGTTTTAAAACGTTGAAAGCGCAAACGCCTATTATTGCTATGTGGGATGACCACGATTATGGCCAAAACGATGCAGGTAAAGAGTATCCGCATAAAGAGCAATCACGCCAAATTATGCTTAATTTTTGGGATGAACCTGTAAACTCAGCGCGTCGCACTCGTCCTGATGGAATTTATACCTCGTACATGTATGGTGAAAATGAGCAAACCATACAAGTAATAATGCCTGATTTACGTTGGAACCGTGATGCGCTAAACCATGTAGGTGAGCTTGAATACTACACTAAGCGCAAACTTAATAACCAAGGCCCGTATAGTCCTAGTGAAGTTAATGGCGCATCAATGCTAGGTGAAGCCCAGTGGCAATGGCTTGAACAAGAGCTTAAAAAGCCTGCTGCAATAAAATTGATTGCCTCAAGCTTACAGCTTTTACCTGACTTTACAGGTTGGGAGTCATGGGCAAACTTTCCTGAAGATAGAAACCGTTTATTTACATTGATTAAAAAGCATAAAGTAAATGGGGTAGTGATCATCAGCGGCGATACGCACTGGGGTGAAATATCAAAGTATCAGCAAAACCTTGATTACCCATTAATTGAGATGACCAGCTCTGGCTTAACTGAAAAATGGAAAGACGTGAGTCCTAACAAACACCGAGTAGGGGATTTTACTCATAACGTAAATTATGGTGATTTAAGCATAGATTGGCAGCAAACAGATCCCACTATTTCACTTAAATTAAAAGGCATTGATGGCGAAGTAATAATGCAAAGTGACTTTAGTTTATCAAGTATTAGCCCTTATAAATAAACTCACTACTACGCACAGTATATAAAATAGATGCTGTGCGTATAAAAATCTGTAAATTAGTTCTTAACTCTCTGATTTATTAAAGCCAATTACCCGTTTGCGCTACCCCTAATATTGAAAATATCTTACACTGGTTTTATCTCAAGCAAGGTCAGTGTTATATGCTAAATATTATTCAATCAAACCGGATGGAAGCCCTGCAAGCGCAGTTCCACCAGCTGTTAAAAGTAAACCCATTGCAAAGCCCGTTCGACAAAGAAGTGGTGCTAGTGCAATCGCCGGGTATGTCGCAGTGGTTAAAAATAGGTTTGAGCGAAAACTTAGGGGTTGCGGCGCAAGTAGATTTTCCGCTGCCGTCGAGCTTTATTTGGCAGTTGTATCAGCAATTACTGCCAAATGTCCCTAAAGAGTCGGCATTTAATAAACCTAACCTTGCTTGGAAACTGTTTGCAATTTTACCTAACTGTATTGATGAGCCATTATATTTGCCGCTAAAAACCTATTTAGAAGGCGATATCGACGGGCAAAAAACCTTTGCGCTGTGCGAAAAAATAGCCGATGTGTACGACCAATATTTAATGTACCGACCGCACTGGATAGCCACATGGGATAGTGGCAAAGATGAGCTTGATGACGTAGATGTAACCATTGCCCCATGGCAACCTGACTTATGGCGACGCATTGTAAAGCTAAGTCAAGATCTTGGGCAAAGCCAATTTCATCGCGCTAACATGCAAGGGCAGCTACTTGCAGCCCTTGAGACGATGGATAATAGCTTACTGCCACAACGCATTAGCTTATTTGGTATATCGGCGATTGCCAGTTCCCAGCTAGAGGTGTTTGAAGCGCTGAGTAAAAAAACTGAGGTTATATTATTCTTTTTTAACCCGAGTGAGCATTACTGGGGCGATATTATAGATGAAAAAACAGCAGCTAAAATAAGCGCTAAATACGCCAAAATGCCGCTGGTGGAAGCGCAACAAAAAAAACAAACCAACCCAGATGAAGAATACTACTTTATAGGTAATCCGTTGTTATCGTCGTGGGGTAAATTAGGTCGCGACTATTTTGAACAACTTGTACAGTTAGATGCCCGTTGGATTGATGGTTTTATTGATGTGTTTGACGACACCTTACTAGGGCAAGTACAAAGCGAGATTTATCAGCTTGCGTTTAAAGGCGAATCACTGACCGATAACAAAGAGTGGTTTATAAACGACGAAGGTAAATTACCAATCAGCGCAACCGACACCAGTATTACGCTCAGCGATTGCCATACACCGCTCAGAGAAGTTGAGCGCTTGCACGACTACTTACTTAACTTATTTAATCAAAACCCAACGCTTACTCCCAAAGACATAATCGTCATGATGCCCGATGTAGGCACTTACAGCCCTTATATTGAAGCCGTATTTGGCGGGGCACAAGGCAGCCGCTTTATTCCTTACGCATTGGCCGATTTAGCCATAGAGCAAGAAAAGCCTGTCCTTAGTTCATTTGCGAGTTTAGCTAACTTACCGTTTTCGCGCTTTGGTGTGTCGGATATTCTCGATTTATTACAAGTGACGCAAATAGCCGAAAAATTTGGGCTTGAAGCACACGAATACGAGCAAATTCAATACTGGCTTGAACGTGTTGGGGTTAAATGGGGCATAAACGCAGCGCATAAAAGAAGCTTTGATTTACCCGCTATCGATTTAAATACCTGGCAACATGGGCTTAACCGTTTACTGCTTGGTATTGCTATGCGCGACGAACAATGCCCGTTTAACGGTATTTACAGCGCTGACGAAGTAGAAGGCATGGCGCTTGATACACTCAATAAGCTCGTGCACTTTATTGATGTACTGCAAAGCTTTAAAGAGCAGCTAACGCCTGATGACACGCTCACTAATAAAGCGCATATTTTAAGCGAGCTATTAAACGCCATATACGAAAGTGAAAGTGACGACAGCTGGGATTTATTAGTACTTCAAAACGTGCTCGAAGAGTTACAAAAGCACCACGACAACGGCGATTACAGCAAAGCGGTTTCGCAGCGTATTGTTAGTTACTTAGTTAAACAAGGCATTCAAGAAAAAGGCGTAGGGCAGCGATTTTTGGTTGGGCAAGTAAACTTTTGTACGCTTATGCCCATGCGCGCCGTACCATTCAAAGTGGTATGCATGCTGGGCTTAAACGATGCCGACTACCCGCGTAACGTACAACCTATTGGTTTTGATTTAGTGCCTTATTCTAAAAAGCAAAAAGGTGACCGATCACGTAAATTAGATGACCGTTACTTATTTTTAGAAGCGCTACTGAGTGCCCGCGACAACCTATACATGAGTTACATTGGTCGCTCGTGTTTTGATAACCAACCGCGCATGCCATCAACCCTTGTAAGTGAGTTGTTAGAATATATTGGGCGTAGTTTTGTATTAAACGAAAAGAGTGAAAAAACGCTGCCCGCATGTCTAATTAATCAGCAGCATTTACAGCCCTTTAATAGCCATTACTATTTAGCCGATGAGCAAGCAAATACTGTGCTGAGCAACCACAGTTACAATCCAATTTGGCTGCCAAGTGAGTCAATTAAACCAGAGCCAGTTATTGCGCTTGATGTGACTGTGCCAGATCAGTTAGATCTTGATGTGTTTATTAGAAGTGTGTGCAGCGCACAAGAGAGCTTTTATCAACAAACATTGGGCTTACGCCTGCCACAATTTAACGAAGTAGCAAAAGACGAAGAACCCTTTAGCCTAGATGCGCTGCGCCGTTATTTTTACCTTGATGAAATACTTAAAGCCAATATAAACGAGCAACCACTGAGTACCGAGCAAATACTGCAGCGGGGTGAGTTACCTCAAGCCAATGTAGGCAGCCTCATATTTGAGAGTATGGAGCACCGAGTTGACGCGCTTGCAGGGCAAGTAAAAGAGCACATTAAAGGCGGAAAAAGTGAGCCAATAGAAGTTTTGCTTACCATTGAAGGCACTAAAATAGAGGGATGGCTCAATCATGTTTATTTGCAAAAACAAGTGTTTTATCGCAGCGCGAGTATTAAAGCGAAAGATTTAATTAAAGGCTTTATTTATCACCTCGCAGCGCAAAGTATGGGTCAACAAGTAGAAACATTGTTACTTGGGCTCGATAAGCAAATTACCTTTGCGCCAATTAATAAAGCTGATGCCGATGCATTGTTACTTGATTGGTTTGAGTTATACAAAGCGCTGCGCGCAGAGCCGGTGCCGTTTTTTCCGGTAAGTGGTTATGAATACGTTAAAAGCGGCGGCGATATAACAAAAGCAATGAGCAAATTTAGCCCGCAATACATAGGGCGAGGCGAGGGCGAGAACCCGTATATTCGCTTAACGGTGCAATCGCTAAACGACTGCCAAGAAGAATTTATAAAATGGAGTGATAAATTGCTCACGCCTTTATTTGAACACGCAAAGGAGAGTGACCATGCAAGCGCTTAATCCTCTTACTATGCCGCTCATTGGTCAAAGTTTAATAGAAGCCAGTGCGGGTACCGGCAAAACCTATACGATTACGGGGCTGTATTTACGTTACTTACTAGGTATGCAAATAGAGGGTGAGTTAAATACGCCGCTCAGTGTTGAGCAAATTTTGGTTGTAACCTTTACCGACGCCGCCACCCAAGAAATTAAAGACCGCGTACGCAGCCGAATCATTGCTGCACGCGACGCACTGCTTGGGCAAGACCCAAATGACGAACTCATTGAAGGCGTAATTGCCAAAATTGATGATAAACACCGCGCGTTTGATTTGCTCGATGCAGCTGCTAAATCAATGGACGAAGCCGCTATTTTTACCATTCATGGCTTTTGTCAGCGGATGCTAAAACAACATGCGTTTGAGTCGGGTGTGGCATTTAATCTCGAATTTATTTTAGATGAGCGCGACATACTGCTCGAAACTATTAAAGATTTTTGGCGTGCGTTTGTATACCCACTTAACAAAGAACGCACCGATGCTATTTTAGAGGTATTTGCCGCACCAGAGGCTTTATTCGCTCAAGTGGCGAGCATTTTAAATAAAGCTAATGCGCACATTACGCCACAAATAAATTTAGACGATGTGTGGAAAGCCCGCGACGAGTACATAACCCGTGTACCCGCATTTAAAAAAGCGGTGTTAGAGCAAGAGTTTATCGGTGCTATTAAAGGCTCGGGTTTAAGCGGGTCTAAAACGCCAGCACGAAAAGGCAGCCTTAGTGCGCTTGAGGCATTTTGTTTAGGCGGCGATTTGTTTTTTGAATTTGGCACTAGCAAGTATTCGTTTGAAGTGTGGAGTACAGAAAACTTAAGCGATGCAGGCAACTATAAAAAGAATCAGCCATTATTTGTGCATCCATTACTGAGTCAGTTTGACGAGCTTGCCGCCCTTAATAACACCATAAACCAAGGGCTTAAAATAGCGGTTGTACAACATGCAGCACGCTGGGTAAAAGCCGCAATAGTTAAGCGCAAGCAAGAGCAAAGCGTTATCACCCCAGATGACTTATTGACCAATTTACACAGTGCGCTTAATAACGAGCAAGGCGACGTACTGGCGCAAAAAATTGCGCAGTTGTTTCCGGTTGCCATGATTGATGAATTCCAAGATACCGATCCGATTCAGTACGGTATTTTCAGTAAAATTTATGAGCAAAAAAATACCACGCTTGCCATGATAGGCGACCCTAAACAGGCTATTTATGGCTTTAGGGGCGCGGATATTTTTACGTATATTGGCGCAAAAGAAGCTGTACAGATTGATCAGCAATTTACGCTGGGTACTAACTTTCGCTCAAGCACCGATATAGTAAATAGCGTTAATAGTTTATTTGGCAAACACGCTAATAGCTTTATTTATAACGACGCCATACCGTTTAACGCAGTGGCTGCTAAAGGCAAAAAAGCGGATGACTCTTTTTTAATTGATGGCAAACCCGCTACCGCATTCGAATTTAATGTATTTGTGGATGAAGCTGCCGATGAAAAAAACAAACCAACCAACAAAGGTGTAGGGCAAGCGCATTTAGCCACCCACTTTGCTAATAAAATAGTGACCCTGCTTGAAAAAGCAAAACAGGGGGACGCGTGCATTGGCAGTAACCCTGTAAGCGCTGCCGATATTTGTATATTAGTGCGCGACCGTGTTGAAGCACAAATAATGAAAAAAGCGCTTAGCGAAGCCAAAATAGCCAGCGTGTATTTATCGCGCGAAAGCGTTTTTAGTCAAGAGCTTAGCCATCACCTACTTAACTTTTTAACGGCGCTACATGGTCAATACGACGAGTCATTGCTGCGCGGTGTTTTAGCGGGTCCATTATTTTGTTTAAGTTATAACGAAATACATGCACTCGCCGATGATGAAAATAAATGGCAAGACTACTTAAACTTTTTTGCACAACTTAGCCACATTTGGAACAAGCAAGGCGCTATGGCAATGCTTGAGCGCTTAATGAGCCATAATCAGCTTAGCGCTAAATGGCAAGGGTTGGGATATAACGTTGAGCGTTGGCTGACGGACTTTAGGCACTTGGGCGAAATACTTCAGCAAAAACAAATAGAGCTTGAAGGCACGCTGCGTTTGCTGCGCTGGTTTGCACAAAAGGTAAGCCAACAAGACGGTGAAACAGTACAAGTACGCCTAGAAAGTGACGCCAACTTAGTTAAAATTGTCACTATGCATGCCTCAAAGGGGCTTGAATACCCACTGGTATTTATGCCGTTTGCCAGTGGCTATCGCGAAACAAAAGAAGCGCTTTATCATAATAATGGCAAGCTAGTTTACGATTTAAGTAAAGACGAAGATGCCCTTCAAAAAGCAGAACAAGAGCGCCTAGCAGAAGATTTACGCCTGTTGTATGTAGCACTTACTCGCGCTGTGCATTTTTGTGCGCTTGGTGTTTATAACATTGGGCAAGGGCAAAGTAGCCGCTTAGCAATGCAAAGTAGTGCACTAGGGCATGTTTTATTTGCAGGGCTTGAGCTTGCCAGTAGCCAAACATGGCGCACGCATTTAAGTGAGTTTTGCGACGCTAATAGCGCGATGAGCTATCAGCAATTTACCTCGCAAACGTTATTAGAACAGGGAAAGCTTTGTTTTAGTAATAGTAAAATTGCGCAGCAAACATTAAGTGTTAATAGAGTAACGGCAAATATTGAGCGTAACTGGCGAGCAACCAGCTTTAGTGCGTTGAGCTTTAAAAAGCACAGCGACCAATTAGCCCCAGGGCGAAGTGATGAAGATCACGAAAAAGACGAGTTTGCAGTGCAAGAGGACGAACTGCCATCACCTTATAGTTTTCCTAAAGGGCCAAAGCCGGGTAGCTGTTTGCATGAAATATTTGAACAAATAGATTTTATTAGCCCAATAGTTCACTCAACTAATACCGAGCAAAACTTATCTGAGGTAGTTAAGCGCAGTCTTGAAAAGTATCACATAAGTGAGCAATGGCGAGAAGTGGCTGAAAAGTGGGTACTCGATGTTCTTGCGTGCCCCCTAGATAAAAGCTCTCTAGAAAACAGCCTTCTTTCATTAGGTGTGCTTACACCAAGCGACTGCCTAGTCGAAATGGAGTTTAATTTACCACTTGAGAGCTTAAGCGCACCTAAGCTAAACGAAATGCTGGTTAAACATTTTGGCTTTACGCAAAGTAAGCTTGAATTTTCACAAGTAAAAGGCTTGTTAAAAGGCTTTGTCGATTTAATATTTTGCTATCAAGGCAAATATTATATTTTAGATTATAAGTCTAATTACTTAGGCAGTACGCCAGCTGATTACGAAGGCGATATGCTTGAGCAAGCAATGAGCAGTCATCAGTATCATTTACAGTATTTAATCTACACGGTAGCGCTGCATCGTTTATTAAAACAACGTATAGCTGATTACTCGATAGAAACCCATTTAGGCGGCGTGTATTACACGTTTTTACGTGGAATGCCGGCAGGGCAAGGCGTGTACTTTAAAAAGCTAACTGTAGAGCAAGTAACTATTTTAGATGGCTTATTTAGCCAAGGAGCTATGCTATGAGCGATTTAAATGAGCAACCTGGCTTGTTTGACGATATTGACGAGACACTTAATAATGAAGCCGCAGAGCCTCTTACTTCAAAAAATGTAGCACAAGATGCCCCATTAGAGGACATTGTGTTAAATAATACGATTACCGAAGTCCCGTTACTTGAGTATTTATTAGCGCAAAATCGACTGCGTGTAGTTGATGTGAAGCTCGCTGAATTACTGTGTGCTAATGACATTGAGCAAACTCACAATGAACTGTTTTATATTATTTTATTGCTGTGCTTATCGCAGCAAAGCCAGCATAGCTGCCTAACCTTAAATGAAGTTGATTGGAGCAATCCTTTTAACTTGCGCAAAAGCGACTTTAATAAACTCGATGGCAATGTACCCAGTGCGCTAAGCCCGTTTAGTGATGACTTTAATGTACATACAGCGCTCAGTTATTTACAAAACCATGAAAGCGTGGGCGATAATAAACCACTACAACTGTTTAACGAGCGACTTTATTTTGCGCGCCTTGCCGGTTATGAGCAAACGCTCGCGGACAGACTATTAAGTATGAGCGAGCGAAAGCTCAATATTAATAATGAAGTATTGGCTGAACTTTTAAATACCTATTTTCCTGCTGATTCAACAATTGAAACTGATTGGCAAAAAGTGGCGTGTGCGATTGCCGCCACCAAAGGCTTTAGTGTGATCACGGGTGGCCCAGGTACAGGTAAAACTACCACAGTGACTAAGTTGCTGGCTATTTTGCAGTCACTTTATGAAACCGCGCCGCTTAGTATTAAGCTGGTGGCACCCACTGGTAAAGCAGCTGCACGTTTAAGTGAATCTATTTTAGGTGCCAAAAATAAGCTCACAACGATCCCTGATGATATAAAAACGCTGATCCCGCAAAGCGCTCAAACTATTCATCGCTTATTGGGTGTAAAACCGTTTACTAATAAATTTAGGCATAACAAAAGCAATCCGCTGCATTTAGATGTACTAATTATTGATGAAGCCAGTATGGTCGATTTATCGCTGATGGCTAAATTAATAGAAGCACTGCCCGCGCACGCGCGATTAATACTCCTAGGTGATAAAGATCAACTTGCCTCGGTAGATACCGGCAGTGTAATGAGTGATTTATGCCAAGGTTTAACACTTGGGCAAACGCCAAGCTACTCGCAAGGACGTTGTGATGAGCTAAATAGCTTATGTTTTAATAATGACCCTAAGCTCGAAGCGCAAAGTGCGAGTGAATTTAAACTTGCAGATTGCATTGCCTTTTTACAGCACAGTTATCGATTTGACGCACAAAGCGGTATTGGTCAACTAGCACTTGCGGTAAACACCAATAACACCGGTATTTTAAATTACGTAGAGCAAGAAAGTACTGAAGGGCGTTTTAACGATGTAATTTTAGATTACGACTTTGTAGCAAAACCGATTGAAAAGCTCGTTAAATGTGCAGCAAGTCATTATGCAAAATACCTTAACTTAATTGCCCAAGGTGCAGACGTTGCACAGGTGCATACTGCTTTTGCTAGTTATCAGCTTTTAGCTGCGGTACGAGAGGGCGATTACGGCGTTCATAGCTTAAATCAACGAATAGAGCGCGTGTTGCAACAGCAAGGTTTAATTACCGTAAGTCCTAATACTCACCACTACACGGGTATGCCTATTATGGTGAGCCAAAACGATTACCAGCTTAAGTTATTTAACGGCGATATTGGTATTTTAATGCCCGATGAAAGTAATCAACTCAAAGCCATATTTATTGATGAGCAAGGTAATCAACGAGCATTTTCGCCAGCACGACTCCCTGCGCACGATAAAGTCTATGTAATGACTATTCATAAATCACAAGGTTCAGAGTTTAGCTACACAGCCATGGTACTGCCACCGCTAAAACAAGCGCGCATGGGTATTAACAGGCAATTAGTGTATACGGGAATAACCCGTGCTAAAAACACCTTTGAGCTGGTGGCTGATAAAAAAGTACTACAACTAGCGATGAATAAAAGTGTATCGAGAGCGTCTGGATTGTATGAAAGATTAAAGTTTGAGAATTAAAGGTTCTGCTGGGACATAGAAGTTATTTTATTGATGTATCCACATATTTGTAGATACCAGTGTTTATGTATTGGCTATTTTAAAACTTTCTGAATCTAGTAATTAAAGCTCTTATTATTTATCGCGTTATAAATAATATCTTCTATAATAAAATTAATTTCATTTCATATCGAATGTATTAGTAGGGATATTAATGTTTTTTTCTAAAAATAAACAAAACGAAATAGCTTCTCTAAAAGCTGAACTTTACCCATTACAACAAGTATGGGAAGGGCTTTACCGAGAGATGTTAGTACTAAACATTCTTTATGATGGCCGAATTTCGCACGCCAATGATAAGTTTTTAGAAAACCTAGGCTACAGTGAAGATGATCTAACTAATAATTCTTTTGACGATTTTATTACAGATTCGTCTCGTCAATCTTCAGAATTTAAAAGCCTGCAGCAAGCTATTAAAAAAGAAGGGCATTGGGGCGGTGCATTGCAAGTTATGCGCAGCGATGGTAAAGCTGAATGGTTACGTTTAATAGTACATCCAGTAAAAGGGGAGCAAGATCAGTTGCTCTATTTTTCTATATTCGGAAGTGTACTTACAAAAACAATTACGGCTTCTCGCGAGCAAAGCGATACTATTAAAGCGATATATCGCTCTATGGCGGTAATTGAATTTGATTTAGAAGGCCATGTATTAAAAGCAAATGATCAGTTTTTAGCTGCAATGGGTTATCAAGAAAGTGAAATACTAGGTAAACATCACCGTACGTTTTGTGAGGCTTCAGAGTATAATTCCCAAGAGTATCTGCAATTTTGGGCTAAATTAAGAGAAGGTAAGTTTATTGCTGAGCGTTTTAAGCGCGTAGATAAACATGGCAACATTGTTTGGCTAGAAGCGTCATATAACCCAATCTCAAATGACGCGAATGAGCTTTATAAAGTGATGAAGTTTGCAACTGTTATCACTGATCAAGTAAATCAAGAAATTGCGATATCACAAGCTGCCGAAATTGCTTATAGCACCTCAACCCAAACTGATAAAAAAGCAGAGCAAGGCGCGAGCGTTATACAAGATACAGTCGCAGTAATGACTGAGCTGGCTATTAACATGGAGCAAGCTGCAAATGAAATTTCAGCGCTTGATCAGCAGTCGCAACAAATATCGAGTATTGTACAAAGCATTAGTAGTATTGCTGAGCAAACAAATTTATTAGCATTAAATGCCGCAATTGAAGCGGCAAGAGCTGGCGAGCAGGGGCGAGGCTTTGCTGTGGTTGCAGATGAAGTGCGATTGCTTGCATCGCGTACCTCAAAAGCAACAGAAGAAATTGTAGAAGTTGTACAGCGCAACCAATCACAAACCCAAAATACGGTGGCTGTAATAGAAAAAGGTAAAGAGAAGGCAGAGCAAGGCTTGGCGTTATCTAAAGAATCTGGTGAAGTGATGCAAGAGATCCAACAAGGTGCACAAGAAGTTGTAAATGCGATTGGGCAATTTACCAGTGAACTTAAAGCTAACGGTTAGATTAGCTTCGTCCTTATTCTAAAGCGGGCACTTTCAATGGTATCCGCTTTAATCTTACTACCCTCAATATACCCCTTGAAACCCATCTAATAATTTCAAATATAACAACTATACCTCTATTAACTCATTAATCAGTATGAAATAAGTTTCTTCTCTTCCCTAAATGATAATAAGTTGTTGCATTTTTGTTCGTTGTTCCTAATACTAGAGTCTGTTGATCTTTCAAGGTTAAATTTGCAGCAGTCTGTTTGGTATTTAGGCAAGGCAGAGCCTAAGTAGTGTGGTTGTTCCCCATAAATAGGCGATAACGTAGCATTAATGCCAAACAGACGCTGCCCAAAGGGTGCTTCCTAGAGGCTATTTACTCTTTGTTGCTCGGTTTTTACTTATTCTTACATGGATGTAAGCCAGTAGAGTAACGCAGGAGCAGTTACCGAGCCCACTAGGTTACAAATCTCGCGCCGTGATTAAATAGCCTCTAGTTTGAACAAATTTTAATCCGCAAAGAACAACAGACTCTAGTGAACACCTAAGCTGACAAGCTTATGTAAACCAACATGAATACCTTAAATGATAATAAAATATTAAGTACACAACATTGAGGAATTGTATGAACAACACAAAGCGCACACACAAATTAATTAAGCCAAGCCACCTAATTGGTGCGGGGTTAGCTATGTTAATGAGCTTTTCTGCAGCGAGTAAAGACTACAAAATTATATTAATTCATGGGTTACAAACTTCGCAAATAACAAATAAGTCGGGTAGTGATGTAATCAATGATGGTGAAACATATTGGCAATCGTACTGGAATAATCGTGCAGATGAGCGAATTGATTGGCCTGCTTATGAGCGTATTGAAGGTAAAATTGCTACCGATTGGGTGTGGCCAAAGCTAAAGCAAATTTCACGCTCTAATTTATGCAGTGATGGCTGTGTATTTGTAACACATTCAACAGGAGACTTAGTTGCACGCCATATTATTGATAATCAAGAAAACTGGTTAGAAAACGAAGGCTTAGAGCCGCTTAATATTGTTGCTACGTTTGATTTGGCAGGCGCGGGTGGTGGAAGTGAGCTGGCTGACGTAGCTGTTAGTGCTTTAACTGGCGCATCATGGAACTTTGCGGTCGATGCAGCACTCAAATGGTGGCTAGGAAGTGATGTAACCGAGGCCGTTGGTGTATTACACGATTTAAAAGTGAATAATGCACGTAAAATATCTCCATTTCCTGATGCACGTACGCCACGTTTACGCTTTGTTGCCGATGGAAATGCATATTTGGGTTTAACGGGTGGTTTTTTAAAAGGCAATGATGATTCGGTTGTTGCATCGCACTCTTCATGTGGTGCCAGTTCGGCTGGCTCGTTTGGAAGTTGTAGCAGCAGTATTGATACAAATGGCCATTTAAAATCGCAAGGTGATGCAGTAAGTAGCTTTATGCCAAACCATTATCCAATGATGATGAGTGACAGTTATAGCCATAACGAAATACATAACGCGCAGCGAAAAGGTAATGTAACAATAGCCATGAATAACGTAAATGTGGAAGGTGACACTGTAGGTTTTAATACGTTTGATAAAACTACAGGTAGTTGGTTTTGGAAAAAACAATATCGTTATATTAAGGATTCAAATAATTTAAGCGCATCAGCACTTATTTATAATGTGATTCCATAACATACAAGGCGTGTAGTTAAAAACTATACGCCTTATAAAAGATTGAAATATAAAAATGAAAAAATTTTATGTCGTTGCTTTAATTATTAGCACTATTTTATTCTCGCTATGGTTTACAGGTAAAAATGATGCTCATAAAGTTGCTGAGCCAATAACACCTCAGGTTAAACACAGTGCGAGCGTAGCTGATTTATCGCCAGTAAAAGTGATCCCTATAGATGTACCTACAGCAAAAAAAACACAATCAAAAAAACAAATCGCGTTTAATGAAGACTTAACAAAAGCAGCGCAGCAAGTGGTTATGCAATATGAAAGTGCACTTAAATTTCCTCCTTATTCTCAGCCATTGAGTCCATTAGATGAAGATCGATTAAAGCCAAATCAATTCTACCCGGTATCGAGCCCTATTGATGAAAGTGGCGATGCTTTAACGTTAAGTCTTAAGCAATATCGTTTTGTATACCCAGAAGAAATAACAATAAAGATAAGCGCTCAAGGGCTTGGAAAAGTGGTCGTTGAGCTTGCAAATACAGATACAAAAGAAGTGTTAAATACCCATACAGGCAATGCGCGTGACGGTGAAGCAATTATAACATTTGAAGAGGATGAAGATTACCCTCGTAGCTTACAAGTGTTTGTAGAGGGTAATGTTGCCGGTAAAAAAGTTCCCGTAGTTGCACAAATTCAATATATGCCGCCTAGTGCAACTTTAACAGGTTTTGAAACTGCTTATGCACAAAACGAAAACATGATTTTGCCAGCTAACATAGCGGTAGTAAAAAGTGGTTTGTATCGTGTTAGGGCTAATTTATACAGTGGCGATACACCACTTGCTCATCTAGTATCTAAAGAGCGGTTAACGAAGGGAAGGCAAACTCTTAATTTGAAAGCTCATTGGTCCGTGTTACCACAAGGCATTACAGATATGCGCTTAAGCGACTTTGTTATTGAGAGAATGTCGCCAAGCCCAGGCGAGCGAAACAGCTTTGGGAATAGTGAAATAAGTCACTTTGATATTAACGATTTTTCGTACGATAGCTTGCAGCAATTACCATATCAGGCTAATGCACAAGAAAAGTTAAGTTTGGAATTTTTACAAGGCTTAGCTGAGAGTTAAAAATAGAACGCAATGCTGAATTGGAAAATTTAAGAGGGTTGTACATAAATACAACCCCCTTAAATTTGTTAGCTTAGATATGTTAGCTTAGATTTATAGTAACTACACTTGGCGCTTCTTGTTCATCAAGCTCATTAGCAACAGGCACTTTAGGAATATCTGGTTTATCAAGGGCTATATCGCCACCATCAATTACTTCACCTGTTTGTAAGTTTTTAAAATCAAACAAGTCGGCGTCAGCTAAATGTGAAGGCACTATGTTTTGCATTGCTGTAAAAATGCTTTCAATACGACCTGGGTGCTCCGCATCCCATTTAGCGAGCATTGTTTTTGTATGTTTACGCTGTAAGTTTTCTTGCGAGCCACATAGGTTACACGGAATGATAGGGTAACCTTGTACAAATGCGTATTGGCTTATGTCGCTTTCTTTACAGTATGCAAGTGGGCGAATAACCATATGCTCGCCGTTATCACTCATTAATTTAGCCGGCATACTTTTTAGCTTTCCGCCGTAAAACATATTTAAAAACAATGTTTCAATCATGTCGTCACGGTGATGCCCAAGGGCTATTTTAGTAGCGCCTAGCTCTTTTGCTGTGCGGTATAAAATACCACGACGTAAGCGTGAGCAAAGTGAACACGTTGTTTTACCTTCAGGGATAATATCGGTAACAATACTGTAAGTATCTTCTTCTACAATTTTGTATTCAACATTTAATTTATCAAGATACTGGGGTAAAACATGCTCAGGAAAATCAGGTTGTTTTTGATCAAGATTTACAACAACTAGGTCAAACTTTATAGGTGCTACACGTTTTAAATGTTGAAGCATTTCAAGCATTGTGTAGCTATCTTTGCCGCCAGAAAGACATACCATTATACGGTCACCCTCTTCAATCATATTGAAGTCCATAACGGCTTGACCAGTTTGGCGACGTAAACGCTTTTGCAGCTTATTTAAGTTAAATTGAGCTTTAGCTTGATCTGAGTGTGACAATTACGCCCCCTAGTAAAACAATACAGCAAAGTTATTTGCTAAAAATAAAGGGGCGTATTATACCCAAACCACCTGAATATGCGAGTTTAGGATGTAATTAAAATTGATTTAAACATGCCTTATTAACACGTAAAAATAACTCGCTTATAACTTGTACATAAGGCTTAAAATTAATCCTTTGCCATAGGGCTCACGTAACCATCGGGTTTGAGTGCCAGTACATCACAGTCTAGGCTATCAATTACATGCTCTGCTGTATTACCTACAAGAGCGGCACTTAAGCCCGTGCGACCTACGGTACCAATAACAACTAATTCGCTATTTAACCGCTTCGCTACATCAGGGATTACATCCTCTGGCAGGCCTTCTTCAATAAAACATTGCTCTGGGTTTAAATTAAACTCTGCAGCAAGTGCATTGGTTGATTCATGATGATGCTTTTTAACTGATTCGTTATAAAGTCCTGGGTTAAACTCAGGAATTTCGATGGCAATATTAATAGGAGTTGCAGGGTAGGCATTAACTAAATTAAGTTTTGCGTTGGCAAGTTCACATAAATATTGTGCGTCTTTAATAACGCGTTTATTAAGTGCTACATGTTCTTCGTTTTCACTAACCGCATTTACAGCAGCTAAAATATTACCGTTTGCTGGCCATGCCATTTCTTTTACAAATAATACCGGAGCTGGGCATTTGCGTACTAAGTGCCAATCGGTCGGGGTAAAAATAACTGATTTAAGTGCACCATGTTGATGTGTGCCTTTAATTACTAAATCGTACTTTTCATCAATTACAGTATCGATTATGGCTTCGTAAGGACGATTATGCCAAACCACTTGGGTTTCAATATTTATATCTTTGTAAGGGGAAACTAAATCGTTTAGCCATAGCTGGCGATCTTTTAGTACGGCATCGCGCATTGCTTCGCGTTCATCGCCAGATAGCATTGTCGTCATTTCGTAAGAGAAGTCGTAAACCGTCATAAAGGCGGTAATACTTGCGCCAGATTTTTTAGCTAAATCTATTGAACGTGCTAAACCGTGTTGATCATCTTTGGTGGGGTCAATAACCGCAATAATGCGTTTAATAGTGTTCATATGCTACTCCATTTACCTAACGGGTGTACATTTAGTGTAACGTAAATATAAAACAGTTAAAGGGGTAGCGTATAAATTGTTGTTCTAAATCAAACTATTTAATTTAGCGAGGCTTAACTATCGCCGCTGTTTTAGCCAAGGCATCATTATCTAAAATTGTAATAAATTTACCCTCTACTTTAATTAAGTCAGCTTTTTGAAAACGACTCAATAAACGGCTAATGGTTTCTACTGTTAGACCTAAGTAATTACCAATTTCACCGCGAGTCATCGTAAATCTAAATTCTTTACGCGAGAAACCACGCTCACCAAAACGCTCTGACAAGTTATAAATAAAACTAGCTAAGCGTTCCTCTGCTGATTTTTTATTGAGTAATAACAGCATTTCTTGATCGTAAGTAATCTCGCTACTCATTAAACGCATTATTTGTTGGCGAAGTTTTGGTAATTTTCCTGATAGTTCATCAAGAGTATCGAATGGGATTTCGCATACCATTGACGTTTCAAGTGCTTGCGAAAAACTGGGATGAGTCATTTTACTTATTGCGTCAAAACCAACTAGGTCGCCCGCTAAATGAAAGCCGGTAATTTGCTCATCACCTCGCTCCGATAACGTGTACGATTTAAATGAACCAGAACGAACCGCATAAATAGCCTGTAAAGGTGCACCTGATTCAAATAGATAGTCGCCTTTATGGAGTGGTTTTTTTCGCTCAATAATTTCGTCAAGCTTGTCCATTTCTTGGCCATTGAGTGAAAATGGCAAACACAATTGACTAATACTGCAGTTATTACAGCTAATAGCACAATTACCTTTAGCGCGACTTTGAGAGAAATCCATAATTTAATCCGTTTAAATTTTTATACACGACTGCAAAATAACCTTAAAGGTTAATAATGCGAATAGATTAATGTACCAGTTTGTCAGTTGCAATAATCAATAAGTAGATACCATACCAAATTATAACACTGCCTAATACAATTCGGGTCCATGGATGGTTAATAATCGTATTTAGTTTTTGCGCGGTAATGCCTAATGTGATCATCGCGGGAAAAGTACCCAAAGCAAAGCAAAGCATAACTAAGGCACCGTCAAGAGCACTTGGGCTGGTCATCGCCCATGTAAGCGCTGAGTATACAAGCCCACATGGCAGCCATCCCCACAAAGCACCATAACCTAGGGCTTTAAAAGGAGAGTTAATAGGCATTAAATATTTATTTAGTTTAACAATGTGTTGCCACACCAAGGTTTTACCAATTTTCTCTAACCATTGCAAAGTAGGGCCCAAGCGCATTATATACACGCCAACGAGGAGCATAAAAATAGCTGCAATGAACGAAAGTACTAAAGAGAAGGAGGTGTTTTGCCTTGCAAATTGGCTGCTAATACCAGCAACAAGTGCACCTGCAGCCATATAGCTCAGTGCACGTCCAATATTATAAGCAAATGAATAGGTAAATGTTTTACGTTTGTCACTTGCCAGTTGTAATGAGCTTGCAATACCACCACACATAGCAATGCAATGACCGCTACCGATTAGTCCCATTAAAAATGCGCTGGTATAAAGAGGGTCAATCATTACTTTTGTTATGTTGCTCTTTGTCATCTTCAAACAAAATACTATGACCTTGCTTGTTTAAATCCGAAAACTGCTCGCTTTTCACTGCCCAAAAGAAAACACCAATAGCAATAATGACGAACAAAATGGCGATAGGGATCAAAATGTAAATTATGCTCATAACTTTAATAGCCTTAGTGAATTACTAATCACAATAATTGAGCTGGCAGACATGCCAATAACAGCCATCCAAGGAGCAACTAAGCCCAACGCTGCCAGTGGTAATATTGAAGCATTATACAATAAAGACAGCGCAAGATTTTGCTTAATAATACGTCTGGTTTGTTTTGCTACATTAAGTAAGTGACCAATGGAGGCTAAATCGCTATTAAGAAGCACTACATCGGCGCTATTTTTTGATATGTCTGCACCGGTTTCCATAGCAATAGATAAGTGTGCACTAGCAAATACCGGGCTGTCGTTTACACCATCACCTACCATTGCAACGACTTCATTTTGTGAAGACCATTGCTCAACGGCGGTTTGCTTATCTTGTGGAGAACATCCAAATTGCACACTTTCAAGTTTAAGTTGCTTTGATACTTTTAGCCCAGCATCTGACGCGTCACCGGTTAACATGTGACAGGTTAAGTTTTGCGATTGAAGTGAGTCTATGAGCTTTTTAGCATCGCTTTTTACTTTATCAACAAAGTAAAAGTGTGCAACAACTTGCTTATTTATATACAAGCTCGCTTGTGCATTCGATTTTTTGCTATTAAACCAACCACTTTTACCAATTGCGTAATGATTAGTTGCATCTTGTGCGCTAATTCCCAGCCCTGGATGTACTTCAACGTTATTAAGACTGCGGTGAGCTGGCGTAAACTCATCAAATGCACTGGCGATAGGGTGTTCAGAATAACGCTCTAGCATGGCTGCTATATCTAGCACTTGCGCTTTTGTATATTGTTTATCGATTATATCTACTTCATCAAGGCTAAATTTACCTTGCGTAAGTGTGCCTGTTTTATCAAATGCAAATAAAGTAATTTGTGAGAGCGTTTCGAGCACATGCGCTTGTTTTATTAATACGCCTTTGCGGGTAAGCGTTGCCACTGCACATGTGAGCGCGGTAGGTATGGCTAAACTCAGGGCACACGGGCAGGTAGCAACTAAAACCGAAATAGTGATCCAAAATGCGTGTTCAGGATCAATTTGGTACCAGCCAATAGCTGTAAGTGAAGCAAATATAAGCAGGCACGCTATAAACCATTGCGCAACTTTATCTGTAATTTCAACCAGTTTAGGGCGCTTGGTTAATGCGTTGTGTTGTAAGCGTATAATTTGATTTAAAAGCGTATTTTGGCCAATTTTATTAATTTTTATTTCAATAACGCCGTCGTGGTTAACGCAGCCGGCGTAGACATTGTGGCCAATAAATTTAGTTACTGGTTGATGTTCGCCGGTCATCATTGACTCATCAACCGTGGTTTTGCCTTTAATGAGTTCGCCATCGGCAGGAATTGTCTCACCTGCTTTAATAAGTACTACGTCATTAAGTTTTAGTTTTTTGGCTGCAATTATAAGCTCTTCGCCACTTTCGTTAATGGTGCGGGCTGTTAACGGTAATAACTTTTGTAAATTGGCAGTAAACTCGCTCGCTTTTAAACGCGCTCTAAACTCAAGATATTTACCTAATAACAGTAAAAAGGTAAACATGCATACAGATTCAAAATACACTTCGCCGACTTGCATAAATGTGGCGTAACAACTTGCACCAAATGCGCCAAAAATAGCCAGTGATACGGGTAAATCCATATTGAGCTGTTTTGCTTTTAAGCCATTTATAGCATTGGTTAAAAAGGGCAGTGCGCTATATAAAATAACCGGGGAGGCCAGTACCAAGCTGATCCATCTAAAATACTGCTCAAAGTTACTGTCCATGCCTGAAAACATGCCAAAGTACATGGCGAACGCAAACATCATTACTTGCATGGTCATTAAACCAGCAACACCTAAGCGGCGAATATAGGCTTTGGCAGTTTGTTGTTTTTGCTTAGCTTCAATATCTGATTGAAATGGGTAGGCTTTATAACCAATTTTAGCTAAGGAAGTAATAACCTCACTCAACGGGGTGCTGGTTTTATCCCATTGAATCATCGCGCGGTTGGTAGATGTATTTACATCAACACGCTTAACTGAGGTTAAATTTAAGAGTTGTTTTTCGATAAGCCATGCACAAGCGGCGCAGGTTATACCTTCAACGCTTAATAATACCTCTGAGATATTATCGCTAGTGGCTATAAATTCGTCTTGAATGTCTTCGTTGTCATAACTTTTTATAAATGCGAGTTGCTCAGGTACCAGCTGTTCGACCTTTCCAGCACGAACCGTTCGGTATTTATAATAATCGGTCATACCTTGATCAACAATATTTTGCGCAACAGCTTGGCAGCCAATGCAACACATTGGCTGGGCAATATCGTCAATTATCACGTTTGCGCTAAATCCGTTTGGCACACTTTCAAGGCAATGAAAGCAAGAGTTAGACATAGTTATTACTACTTATAATTAGGAGTAACTAAAACGGTTTGTTCAGTTGGTAACGTTATATTTTCTTTCATTTTCCAACTGCCATCTATTGGCTCAATAAATACTGAGTAGGCGCCTTGTGTATACTCATCAAGTAATGCAGTAAATTCTTGATTGGCATTAGGTGTAAGTGTTGCCTCAAAGTCATGCGCTTTAATGGTGCGATGGTAAAACGAGAGCTTTAATACATGCACGTTACTGCTGTCGCCTTTTGTAAACTTAAAGCTTACACGCTCGTTGGTTACATTCAATTCGCCATGTAAATAAAGTGCTTTTGCTTTTTCAAACTTAGTCAGTTCTAAGTTTATTGCTTTACCTTTTTTGTAGTAGTCGTCAACAACCATATCTGGACCGTTACCTATTGCCGTAATAAATAAGCTAATACAGCCAATAATGGCAACTAACGGAAAAAAGATTAAAAACCAAGGCCAAAAATTTTTATACCACGGAGTAGGTTGCATAGTGTCTCTAAAATTAGTTTAGGAAGCGTTATTTTATAGGAATTATACGTAAAAGACTAAAAAAAAGCCTCACAGTGGAGGCTTTTTTGATCTGGATTAATCTATTGAATTAAATAAATTAATTTATAAACATTTTATTAACCGCGTGCTTATTTATCTTGCGATAAACTGTAAACATAGGCAGTTAATAAGTGAATCTTATCTTCACCTAAAATGTCTTTCCATGCAGGCATTACACCGGCACGGCCGTGGTTAAGAGTTTCTTCAACAGCACGTTGAGAACCACCATATAACCAAATGTTATCAGTCAGGTTAGGCGCGCCAAACGGTAGGTTATGTGCAACCGACCCTTTACCGTCAGCACCATGACATGCGGCACACATTGCAAACTTAGCGGCACCTGCGTCTGCGTCTTTTTGGTTAACAGTACGACCAGAAAGGCTCAGCACATGTGCTGTCATTTCTTTAACGCCTTGTTCGCCAAGAGCAGGACCCCAAGCTGGCATTGCTGCAATACGACCATAAAGAAGTGTTTCTTTAATTTTGTCAGGTGTTCCGCCATATAACCAATCTTTATCAGTTAGGTTAGGGAAGCCAGTACCACCACGTGCATCAGAGCCATGACATTGCGCACAGTTTTGTGAAAATAAACGCTGACCAATTTCAATGGCTACTTGACCATCTGTTTGCTCATGTTTATTACCATTATCAAGCGCTATTTGCTGTGCTGCATCACCTTCAAATTTAGAACTAACTAAATCTAAAACGGGTACTTGTGCAAGTTTATTAAAAATAGGACCAAAGCGCTCTTCTGCAGCTTCGTACTCTTTATCAAGTTTCACAAAGCGTCCATCCGCTTTTGCCTCTGCAACTGCTTTTTTAGATTCAGCTAAAGAGGTAATACCTTGATTAGAACTAGTCCATTTACCTAAACCTTCCCAGTTGCCTAAACCTGGGAAAGCTGCAAGGTAATATACCGACCAAGCAAAAGTTGCGAAAAACATGTAAGTCCACCATTTTGGTAGTGGATTATTTAGCTCTTCAATACCGTCAAATTCATGTCCACAGCTTTCACCTTCTTCTACGCCTGCATAGTTTTTTAAGTTCCAAACTAATAAGCCAAAGATGATGCATAAGCATGCAAGGGTTAATACAATAACCCAAATACTCCAAAAGCTAGTCATTTTTCAGACTCCTTTTCCTCGTTAGAGAGCGTGTTGTCATGTTTTTTTTCATCTTCAAAAATGGCATTAGCAGCGCTGTCAAAACGAGTTTTGCTTCGCTTGCTATATGCCCATGCAACAATCACAATAAACAATACTAAAATTACCAGAGTCAAAATACCTCTGTATGTTCCGTAATCCATAATTTTTTACTTCAAGTGGGTACCAAGTTGCTGTAAATACGCGATGAGAGCTTGGATTTCTGTTGCGCCTTTGCCATCATTCATAGCATTAACTTTATCAACATCTGCTTGAAGCTCTGCATCATCGCCATAACCTAAACCCGGATGTTTTGGGTTTTCTGGGTTAATAGCAAAAGTATCACGGAAAAGTTGTAGTTTTTTCAGAGTAAGGCTTGTATCAACCGTATTCTCTGCTAACCAAGGAAAGCCTGGCATGTTTGACTCAGGAACCACAGCACGTGGATCAACTAAGTGAGCATAATGCCAATCGTCCGAGTAGCGCTTACCAACACGAGCCAAGTCAGGACCAGTACGTTTAGAACCCCATAAAAACGGATGATCCCATACTGATTCGCCTGCTACAGAGTAGTGACCATAACGCTCAACTTCATCACGAAAAGGACGAATCATTTGTGAGTGACAGTTAGAACAACCTTCACGCACGTAAAGGTCGCGCCCTTCCATTTCTAAAGCGTTAAGAGGGCGTAAACCCTCCACTGGTTTAGTTGTATCGTCTTGAAACATTAGCGGAGTGATCTCAACTAACGCGCCAAAGCTAATAGCAAAAACAGTCAGAATAGCCATAAGGCCAACGTTCTTTTCTACTATTTCATGTTTGTTTTGTGAATTTTTCTTGCTCATCATCTCACTCCGTTATGCTAATTGTGCTTGCGCGTCTAGTTTCAGAGATTCTTTCTCAGCTGAAATAGTGCGGTAAACGTTATAAGCCATAACTAACATACCCGTTACGATGAATACACCGCCTACAAAGCGCATGATATAGAAAGGATGCGACGCTTCTAAAGACTGCACAAAGCTGTACATTAATGTACCGTCAGCATTCACTGCACGCCACATTAGACCTTGCATTACACCAGAAATCCACATTGCAACAATGTATAAAACAACACCTACAGTGTGTAACCAGAAGTGGGTATTAACTAATTTAACGCTATACATACGACCTTGCGCGAATAACGCAGGAATTAAGTGGTAAATAGCACCAATTGAAATCATAGCAACCCAACCTAGTGCACCTGAGTGTACGTGGCCGATTGTCCAATCTGTGTAGTGAGATAACGCATTTACAGATTTAATTGCCATCATTGGACCTTCAAACGTAGACATACCGTAGAAAGACAATGAAACAACTAAGAAGCGTAGTACTGGATCAGTACGTAGTTTATGCCACGCGCCAGATAGCGTCATAATACCGTTAATCATACCACCCCAAGACGGTACGAATAGGATAATAGACATAACCATACCTAAACTTTGCGTCCAATCAGGAAGCGCTGTGTAGTGAAGGTGATGAGGACCAGCCCAGATATATAATGAAATTAGAGCCCAAAAGTGAACTACTGATAAACGGTATGAGTACACTGGACGACCTGCTTGTTTAGGTACAAAGTAATACATCATACCCAAGAAACCAGCAGTAAGTAGGAAACCTACAGCGTTATGACCGTACCACCACTGAACCATCGCATCTACGGCACCTGCATAGATTGAATATGATTTAGTTAACGATACAGGCACTGCCATACTGTTTACAATATGAAGTACTGCAACAGTGATAATAAAGCCAGCATAGAACCAGTTAGCAACATAAATGTGCGACACTTTACGCTTGATTAAAGTACCAAAGAATACAATAGCGTAAACAATCCAAACCACAGCGATTAAAATATCGATTGGCCATTCAAGTTCTGCGTATTCTTTTGAGCTAGTAATACCGAGTGGTAATGTAATTACTGCTAATACAATAACTAGCTGCCAGCCCCAAAAAGAAAAGGCGGCGAGTTTGTCTGAGAAAAGACGCGTTTGACAAGTACGTTGTACGACGTAATAAGACGTCGCAAAAAGTGCACTGGTACCAAATGCGAAAATTACTGCGTTCGTGTGTAACGGACGTAGTCGAGAGTAAGTTAACCATGGTGTATCAAAGTTAAGTGCTGGCCAAGCTAATTGGGCAGCAATCAGAACCCCAATACTCATGCCAACGATGCCCCAAATCACTGTCATAATAGCGAATTGGCGTACAACCTTATAGTTATACTCAGTTTGTGATGCTACTGTTTGGCTCATTTTCTGGCTTCCGCTGCAATAAATGCGTTTAGAAATGAATTACCCACCTTTAAAAGTGGGGCCTACTATTTTCTCAAGCGTGTTATCTAAAACTTTCAATACATGAAAGCTTCAGAAAAAAAACTTGAGAAACCCTTATTTTTTGCGGGTGAAATGATAAATTTTTTGGCCTAAAAAAGATAGGTCAATTACATAAAATTATGACATCAATCAATGTTTGTGAGCTTGTTGTTTATTTTTTGATACAGTTTGTGCCTAATTTGGCTTAATAGTAACACTCGCACTTGTTATTTGCAGTCGCGATTATTAGTATTTGTTTTTCTTTAGTGCGAAATTGTTATGCTTATATATAGATTAAGTTTATTCACGGCGGTATTTTTTTTATTAACAGCATGTGATTTTTCCAAAAATACAGATGAAAAGTTTCTAGAAAATGCCACATGCACAGCCAATTTGCCTTGTACTTTTTCAAATGATGTTAAAGTATGGTTAAGCGAGAAAACCCTTTCTCCCGAAACTCCATTTACTATTTTTAGTGATTTACCAACAAACCTTACAATTGAAGATGCCAAGCTTAAAGGCATTACTATGTATATGGGTTACATTCCTCAGCAATTTAAAAAACATAATGGCCTGTGGCAGAGTAATACCATGGTTGGCATTTGTTCTGAACAAAATATGCTCTGGAATTTAGAGCTAACAGTTAAAGATAATACAACCTCTTTAATACAAACACTAAATTACTCTTTTTATGTAACGTATTAGGCTTAATACCTAACTTTCATGCAATCCATTTACCATTAGCAATTTGCATTGTTATCCATACGATTATTTAAGCGAGAAGATCATTAAAACTGCTATTTGAATCAAGTAGCCAATTAAGTTTTTATAATATGAAACTAATTCAATAAAGACACAGTTTTAATTGTGGCTGAACAAAAAGTCTAATCAAAAAAACCGCAAAGTAGTCAAATAAAGCTATTTAAGCACCAAACATGCGTAAATTCGGTTAGTAATTAACATTTAGTTTTGCGGTTTTAATAATTTGCTGTGATTAACTTGTTAATTTATCTGAATTTGGTACATAATTCGATTAGTTACATTGAATTACAAAGTTGACCAGTTTGGTTTCAACTGTGTTATTTAAGTATCTTAAATTGTTTATGCTACTGATATGTAGATGTATTTATTCATTAACAATGAAACAAGTTGTAACGTATGTCCCCAAAAGAGTTGTTCTATTTTGTTGGTTGATAAAAAACGCACTGGCGTTAAGTTTTCGTTCAGTTAAAAGCGCCTAAGTTGCCCATCTGACTCACTATTCTTATAACAAGTGAGCATTACCAATAAAGGTAAACTTCAACAAGTAGGGTTCTTTCATGAAAAAATCAACTCTTGGCTTAGCTGTAATTGCAGCAATACCAATGTTCTCAAGTGTGCAAGTTTTAGCGGCTGACGAAGCAGCTACATCAATTGAAAAAATTCAGGTGACGGGCTCTCGTATTAACCGTACTGATATGGAAACAGCAAGCCCAATCACAGTTATCGGTGATGACTTCATTGCAAAAAGTGGTTTCACATCTGTTGCTGACATACTTTCTACTCAGCCATCAGCTGCTGGTATTAGCTTAGGCGCTTCAAGTAATAATGGTTCAGGTGGTTCAGCAACAGTAAACTTACGTGGTATGGGTTCACAACGTACGTTAGTACTCCTAAACGGTCGTCGTATGGTTTCTTCAGGTACCGGCGCAGATTCTTCTGTTGATTTAAATACCATTCCTGTAGCAATGATCAAATCTATCGAAATCTTAAAAGACGGCGCGTCTGCAGTATATGGCTCTGATGCTATTGCTGGTGTTGTTAACATCATAACAAAGAAAGATTTTGAAGGTTCAGAGTTAAACGTTGAAGGCAGCCGCACTACAAAAGGTGATGGCAATAACTACGGTGTTAGTTTATTACACGGAATGAATATTGCCGATGGCAACTTAGTTGTTGGTGCTCAATACTCAAACCGTGGTGAAGTAATTCAGTCGGATCGTCGTTTTGTAGAGCCTGGCGAGTCTTCATTTATCCCTGAAGGAACACTGGGCGGCAGAACTTACCAGGGTAATGGTGTTTTTGCAGATAGAACTACTTCATACGACTTCACAACATCAAGCTATGCTCAAACACCTAATGAGCTATACAGCTTATTTACTAGTTTTGACAAAGAGCTAGACTCAGACACTACATTTAATGTTGATTTGATGTATACACGTCGTGAATCTAATCAACAACTTGCACCACAACCAGCAAGTATTGATTTAAGTACTTCTAGCTTGGATTCAACTTACACAGATAGCTTCCGTGACGCAGATACAGGCGATCTTGCTGACTCTTTAGAGTACAGAAGAAGAATGGTTGATGCTGGTCCTCGTATTTATGAGCAAGAAACTGACACTTACCGTGTATCTGTTGCATTACAAGGTTTATTAGATAACGATGCAAGCTGGGATGTAAGTGCAACTTACGGTCGTAATGACTCAAAAGATAAAGTTCAAAACTCAATTAATGCAAGTCGAGTTGAAGAAAGCATTTATGCAAACCAAGCTCTTTGGTTCAGCGGTGATTCTTTAGATCGTAGCTTATTAACATCTAACGATTCAATTTATACTGAGTCAAACGAAGGTGGTAACGAGCAATTTATTCTTTCAGCTGGTTATAGCGCAGTAACAGAAAGTGATATTGGTTACGCAATCGGTGTAGAAAACCGCTTTGAAAGTGGTTACTACACACCAGATCTAATTACTCAGCTTGGTGAGAGCACAGCTGCACAACAAGATCCAACTGAAGGTGATTTCTCAGTACAGTCTATCTACTTTGAAACATCTATGCCGGTATTAGAGACTGTTACCCTTGAAGGTGCTGCTCGCTACGATAACTACTCTACCTTTGGTGGCGAAACAACGTGGAAACTTGGTGCAACGTGGAATGTAACTGAAGAGTTTATGGTTCGTTCTGTATTAGCTACTGGCTTTAGAGCACCAAACGTATCAGAACTGTTTGGTGGTAACTCAGGTTCGTACGATTACCTAGCTGATCCATGGGGCAACGAACAAGATGCTCAAATACTTGTAAACTACACAAGTGATAACGATCTTAAAGCCGAAGAAAGTCGCTCTTTCACTTTTGGTATGGTTTGGGAAGTAGCTGACGGTTTATCAACAACTCTAGATTACTGGAAGTTTGATATTACTAATGCGATTACTCGCTTAGATGTTCAAAACGAAATGAATAGCTGTTTTGCAGGTGACTCAGAATCATGTTCATCAGTAAACATCACACAATCTGGTGACTTATCTAACCTAAGTTCAGCACTAACTAACGTAGGTTCTCAAGAAACGTCAGGTGTTGATTGGAATATTAGCTACTCTGCAGATAACTACCGTATAAACCTTGATACAACTTATTTAATTAAGTTCGAAGAAGATGACATTAATTACACAGGTACTATTGATGGCAACATCGGTGGTTACTCTAAAATAAAGTCTAACCTTTCAGTTAATTACGATCTAACTGATTCATTAAATATCCTTTATAACGCAAGATTCCTTCGTGGAATGGATGGTGACTACTACGGTGAAAACTTTAGTACTGACAACGTTATTTACCACGATATTTCAATGAGCTACAACTTGAATGATGCATTACGATTTACTGGTGGCATGAACAACATTTTCGATAAAGAGCCTGAGAAAGTATTAGGTGGTAACGATATGGGTACTGTTCCAGAAGTTTATGATGTAATTGGTTCACGTGTTTTTGCAAGTGTAAACTACAAGTTTTAACTAGCACATTAATCGTATTAAGGCTCAGTATTTACTGAGCCTTTTTTATTGAACAAAACAAAGGAGACAAGTACACTAAAACGATATTTTAGAAGGAGAACTGATTGTTAAAACAAGATGAAAACTTATCTTTTGTCATTGAACCAGAGCTAACTCCTCGTTCTGAACAGCGCATAGATCTGTATTTTTCTATCCCTAATGAAATGGGGATTAATCCGCAAACGCTTACCGAAGAATCTTACTTTAATAACCATTTTAAATCGCATTTAGCCTACAATGCTAACAATATACACTTGCCATTAGTACGAAGCCGTTTTGTTAGTAAAAACAAAGGTGAGCAGCAAGATTATCGTCAAAACCTTAATTTATTTTGTTACCAAGTGCGTTTAGCCCTTGATGCCGACATTAAAGACGCGTTAAAAATTGATGAAGCAGAAGACTTTTATAAACGCGCTAACGAAGTATATGAACAAAGTGAAGGACTTTTAAAAAAGCTGCGTCGCTACACGCCAGATGACGAAAAACTACTTCCATTTTTTACCAATGCTGACAACTATTTAAGTTGGCATGTTGAGCAATCATTTTTAAAGCTTTTAGATGAAGGCCCACGTAGTAGCGATTATGCAAAAGAGCGTAACGATTTACTGCAGTTTTGTAAAAACGAAAATACGTACCGAGCAGAGAAAAGCTACAATTCTGAAACCACCATGCAAGACGCAAATCGAATAACAAATAAAATGCGCTTGTTACAACGTTTAATTGAGCATGGCGTTATATTACAGCGCCAAACGCGTTTTCTTAACAGCTACCTTAAACGATTAGTTAAAGGCACTGTAACAGCTGTTATCATGGCATTTGTGATGGTTGTGATACTTAATGCCCGCTCAACGTTTACTGAAGTCACCGCGACGCTTATTTTAATTTTGGGGGTCATTTACGGACTACGTGAAATATTTAAAGAAGACATTACACGTATGATCTGGCGAGCTATTGTACAAGGGCGACCTAAGTGGCGATTTAGTTTTAAAAATAGTATTACCAAAGACAAAATAGCGAGTCAGCTAATTTGGCTTGAATACACACGCTTTAAAAAAATACCTAAAGAAGTTAGATCTATTTTTTCAAAACGTCGTCAGCAAAATAAACAAGCCGCGCAGTGGTTACACTTTGCAAGTGAGACACGTGTTAGTGCAAAAGAATTTTTACCCGGTTACGATACACTGCAACAAACACTGCAATTTAGTCTTGCACCATTTGCGCGTTATTTAAAGCGTGGTGAAGGGAAGTTATATCATTTAGATAGTAATAAAATTTCTAAGCAGGCGGTTGAACGGCGCTATCAACTTAACATGGTGCTTGTGCTAACTGAGGAAGATAGAACACTCTACCAACGCTATAAAATAACGTTAAATCGTAGTAAAATCGTTAATATTGAGCTTATCTACTCCAAAAAATGAATTTTAGTAATTAAAAAAGGGACTGATAAAATCAGTCCCTTTTTTAAATTTATTTATTAGCTAAACCATGTTTACTATATAAAGTTACTTTGTTTGATACTAGCGTGATCTCGATATTTTTTGCTTCGTCGCCCCACACACAATTAGTATGCAGTGTTTTTTCAACACAATTATCTGCACTTCCCAAAATGGTTTCAACTTCAGTCTTGTCCATACCTACTTTTATTTTTTCGTAACTCTCAAGACTTACCTTAGAACAAGCCGCAAGGCTTAGTGTAGCTGCGATGATAAGGAGTTTTTTCATTGTTATATCCTACTTAATATTAATGTTTGAATTTTCTGATTTGGACGATCATGCCCATTCGTGGGTGGTCAAAGTAATGTACTTCACCACTTATTACACGTCTAAACTGAGAAAAGCGGGCTGACTCTATATCGCCATTTTCTAGTTTTTGGCTAATATCAAAATTAGCTGTAATGTATAAATAATGTCGTAAGTGTATTTTAAATAAACCGTCTAGTTCCCATTCTGCTTTTGATTGGTTTGGGTCGTTAAACAGTTCAGGTTGTGAGTTTAATAAACTTACAAAATCAGGATTTGAATAGCTAGGGGTTACGTTGGAATCACTTTTAAGGTGTTTACCTGCTATTAAATGCATACTTGGAGCACGCGATTTACTTGCGCCTTCAAAGCGCCAGCCAGTATGTAGAATAGGTGTTAATCCTTTGCGATCTAGCTGTCGGTACTGCGCTTTAAATTGCAGTTGTTCTGGCGCTAATAAATAAGTTTGCTGCATATGATCTTTAGCGGGTGCTAGAGGTGTTACAGGTAGCTCATCGTAGCTTTGTAGGTAGTTTGTACTGTCACCGCATACACCCGATTGTGGGTTTGAATTAACTAATGAGTCGGTAAAAGAGCGTTTTTGAAAACGCTCATCACCATTTATACAGGCTTGCATTGCTTGCTCTGTATAAAGAGGGGTCATTAAATCTAGAGAGTTTTTATCCTCAATAGCTTTGTGCTTAAGTGTAAAATCTTCTTGCAAATACGGAGCAGGGCGCTGCTTAAATACAAGCACCTCAACCTCAAACCAGCGTTCTGCAAATGCAGTGCTGCTAAACAAGCAGCATAAAATAACTAGCGATTTTTTTAGCAACATTAATGGCTAACCTTTTTTTCGAAATCTGCAATCATTGCAGTGACCATTTTTAAGCGTTCGCGAGCGTTAGCTTCACTAATTGCAAAGCGCAGTTTATTTGCGCCATCCATTTTGTACACCTTAGGCGCACTTTGTATCAAACCAATGATGAAGCTAGGGTTAACCTTAGTATCTTGGCTAAACTCAAAGTAACCACCTTTTGGATTTGCCTCAATTTTTGTTATCCCTAAATTACTTGCCTGCATTTTTAATAGTTGTAGGCTAAATAGGTTTTTAGCGGCATCAGGCAGTAAACCAAAGCGGTCTATAAGTTCTACCTGTAGTTCATCCATATCATCAAGGTTAGCACAACTAGCAACTCGCTTGTACATACCTAGGCGTGCATTAACATCGTGTATGTAATCATCAGGTAATAGTGCAGCCAGTTTTAAATCTACTTCGGTTTGTTTTTTAAGTAGATTTTCAAGCGTTGGCTCTTTTCCTTCACGTAGCGCATTTACGGCTTGCTCAAGCATTTCCATATATAAACTAAAGCCGATTGTTTGCATTTGACCTGATTGATCGTCGCCAAGTAACTCACCAGCGCCACGAATTTCTAAATCGTGTGTAGCGAGGGCAAAACCCGCGCCTAAATCTTCCAATGATTCGATTGCTTGTAAGCGTTTACTCGCGTCTTTAGACAGTGCTTTAGGGTCACCTGTGAGTAAATAGGCATACGCTTGATGATGGCTTCGACCAACTCGTCCACGTAATTGGTGTAATTGCGCAAGGCCAAGTTTATCTGCTCTATCCATAATAATGGTGTTGGCTGTCGGTACATCGATACCGGTCTCGATAATCGTGGTACATACCAGCACGTTGTATTTTTGATGATAAAAGTCAGTCATTATTTGTTCAAGCTCTTGCTCGCGCATTTGACCATGGGCTGAGGTGACGCTTGCTTCAGGCACCCATTCACTAATTTCTTGCGCAACACGGTCAATAGTTTCCACATTGTTATGCAAAAAGTAAACTTGGCCACCACGTTTAATTTCACGTAGTACAGCTTCGCGTATTAGTTCTACATCGCGTTGGCGTACAAAGGTTTTTACCGCTAAACGTTTAGCCGGTGGCGTTGCGATTATTGATAAATCGCGCATTCCGCTCATGGCCATGTTAAGTGTACGCGGTATTGGCGTTGCAGTTAGTGTGAGTATGTCTACATCGGCACGCAGGGCTTTAATTTTCTCTTTTTGGCGAACACCAAAGCGATGCTCTTCATCAACAATGAGTAAGCCTAAATCGTTAAATTTAATGTCATGCTGAATAAGTTTATGTGTGCCAATAACTATATCGAGCTTACCGTTTGCCATTTTCTCAAGCGTGTCTTTTTGCTCTTTAGTGGAGTTAAAGCGCGAAAGTACACCAACTTCAATAGGAAAATCAGCAAAACGGTCTTTAAAGTTTTCATAGTGCTGCTGAGCCAGCAAGGTGGTAGGCACTAAAATTGCCACTTGTTTATCATCGTTAACCGCTACAAAAGCAGCGCGCATGGCCACTTCTGTTTTACCAAAGCCTACGTCACCACACACTAAGCGGTCCATGGCTTGCTTTGATTGCATATCACCTAACACCGCTTCTATGGCGTTGCGCTGATCGTCAGTTTCTTCAAACGGGAAGCTATCGCTAAATTGGCGATATGCAGGGGCGTCTAGAGTAAACTTATTACCGGGTTTTGCTTGGCGCTGTGCATAAATGTCGAGTAATTCGGCTGCTACATCGCGAACTTTTTCAGCCGCACGTTTTTTTGCTTTTTCCCATGCATCTGAGCCAAGCTTATGCAGCGGGGCGCTGGCTTCTTCACCGCCAGAGTAACGACTCAGCATATGCAGTGCAGACACTGGCACGTAAAGTTTAGCTTCACTTGCGTAAGTAATCGTAACAAACTCAGTAATTACACCTGCGGCATCAATTGTTTGCAAACCTTGGTAACGCCCAACACCATGATCGAGATGCACAACAGGTTGGCCTTCTTTGAGCTCTGCTAAATTACGGATTAGTGCATCTTGGCTGGCTTCGTACTTGTGCTTGCGGCGTCTGCGTTGAGATACTTTAATACCTAGCAGTTCTTGCTCGGTAATAATAGAAAGGCTGGGCTTAGTACCAAGTACTACACTTTGTTCAAGCGGACTTACTATTAAACCTACATCACTCGCGCTTTTTGTAAATTGTTCGAGTGTTTCAAATTCTTTAAATTTTAAACCGCTTGGTTTTAGAATGCTCAGTAATGATTCACGACGACCATCGGATTCAACACTGAGTAATATGCGGCCTTTTTTCTTTTTTTGCTCTGCTACATAATTTATAAACGCGGCATAAGGTTCATGCTGCTTATGATCAATTCGAATAGCAGGCAGCTCGCTAACGCTTAAGTTTTTATTGCCCGCTTTAGTACCAAGCTTTGCAAGAGATAAACGAATACGTGCAAAATTGCCTAAATTAGAAAACAGCTCTTCAATAGGCTGATAAAGCGCATTAGGTTCAAGTAATGGACGAAGTGGGTCAACTCTGCGGTTCTCATAGCGTACATTTACATCGTGCCAAAAGTTATCTGCCGCGTGCTCTAAATCACCCAGCTGCATAACAGTTGTTGTATCTGGCAAGTAGTCAAAAATAGTCGCTAGCTTTTCAAAAAACAACGGCATGTAGTATTCGATACCAGCAGGCCAGTTACCTTTGCTTACTTGCATGTATACAGAGTCTTGCTGCGAGCTTGCACCAAATTTTTCACGGTAGCTTATTCTAAAACGTTCAATATCAGCGTCGTTAGTAGGAAATTCATGCGCTGGGAGTAGCTCAATTTTATCTACTTTTTCATCAGAGCGCTGTGTTTCTACATCAAATAAGCGAATTGTATCGAGTTCGTCATCAAAAAAGTCGAGTCTAAATGGGTGCGGGCTACCCATTGGATATAAGTCAACGATAGAGCCGCGTATAGCGTATTCGCCGTGCTCCATTACTTGTTGAACATTTAAATAACCAGCTTGCTCTAAGTTGTCACGAAAGTTATGTGTGTCTAGCTTGTCGCCCACTTTAAAGTTTATTGTTGAACCGTAAATAAACGAGGCCGGGGCTGTGCGCAACATTAAGGTTGATACAGGCACAATTAACACACTTTGTTGTTCTTTTTTTAAGGTGTTTAAAGTGGCTAAACGGGCTGAAATAATATCTTGATGGGGAGAAAAGTGATCGTATGGCAGAGTTTCCCAATCAGGAAATACCATTACTGGGTTATCGGGTAATAAATATTCTAATTCTGTTTCAAGGCGTAGTGCGCTTGGTGTATCAGGCGTAACAATCAAGACTAAGTTGTCTTGTTGTTTAACGCCTTCAGCAATGGCAATACTTAAACCACTTCCGCTTAGCTGGCCCCATTGAATTTTATCTTTTTGAGATTTTACCCAAGGCAAGGCTGCCCATTGCTCAAACGCCATTTATTACTCCATTTATAGATGGCTCTTAGCAAGTAAGAGCCATCTTGAGTTAAGTTTACTTAGTCTCGGTATATTTTTGTTAGGTCTTTATAGTGATCAATTCGTCGGTCACGCAAGAACGGCCAGATACGTCTTACGTTTTCTGAGCGTTTTTGATCAATTTCAACCACTAAAATTTGCTCATCAGTATTATTAGCCTCTGCTAATAATTCACCTTGTGGGCCTGCAATGAACGAATTCCCCCAAAACGCAATACCATCGCTTTGCGCACTTGGGTCACTTTCATGGCCGACACGGTTACAGCTAATTACTGGTACACCATTGGCAACAGCATGGGCACGCTGACTAATAACCCACGCATCTTTTTGACGAGTTTGCTCAGCCGTGTCGTCATTTAGATCCCAACCGATAGCAGTCGGGTAAATTAATACCTCAGCACCAGCCATTGCCATTAAGCGTGCAGCTTCAGGAAACCATTGATCCCAACATACTAGCACGCCTAATTTACCTACAGATGTCTGAATAGGCTCAAAACCGATATCACCTGGGGTAAAGTAGAATTTTTCGTAAAAACCAGGGTCATCAGGAATATGCATTTTGCGGTATTTACCCGCAATACTGCCATCTTGTTCTAATACAACCGCGGTGTTGTGATAAAGGCCCGTAGCGCGTTTTTCAAATAAAGAGGCCACAATAACAATGCTTAGCTCTTTAGCAAGCTCACCTAAGGCGTTACTGCTAGGGCCTGGAATGGTTTCGGCTAAATCAAATACGTCAACATTTTCGGTTTGGCAAAAATAGAGGCTTCGGTGTAGCTCTTGAAGTACAACCAGTTTTGCACCTTTTTGAGCGGCTTCACGAATGGCACTCATTGATTTTGCCATATTGTGCTGAGCGTTATCGGTATTGCTTTGTTGCACTAACGCAACGGTTAATTTTGCAGGGCTTGTCATTGTGCTGCTCCAGCTAAAAATCCACGAGGTAATTGCATTGTAATACAGTGCAGGCTGCCAAATTGTTCAATAATTGGTTGGCAATTTACGCCAATAATAGTGTGTTGTGGGTATGCTTTTTGAACTTGTGCTAGAGCACGTTCATCATTAGCATCATTATACGTTGGCACAAGCACCGCGTTATTAATAATTAAGTAGTTAGCGTAGGTAGCCGGTAAGCGTGTTTGCTCATCGTCATAAGCGGCTTTTGGCCACGGTAACTCAATTAAGTTATATGGGGTGTTATCGGCAGTTTTAAAGGTTTTTAGTTGTTTTTCCATTGCATCAAGTGCGCTAAAGTGCTCATCAGTTTTATCGTCACACTGTACATATACAAGGGTATTATTTGGAGCAAAGCGGACTAAGGTATCAATGTGGCTGTCGGTGTCATCACCCGCTAAATAGCCATGATCAACCCATAAAAAACGTGTTGCTCCCAAGTGCTCTTTTAAAAGTACTTCTATGTCAGCAGGGTTTAAATCTGGGTTACGGTTTTTATTAAGCAAACATTCGCTGGTTGTTAGCAACACACCATGCTCGTTTATTTCAATACCGCCACCTTCAAGTACCATATCGAGCGCTTGATATTGGTTGTTTGTGCTACTTAGCTCTTTTACCAAAGTACGATTAATTTGATTGTCTAATGCGCTTTCAAATTTATTGCCCCAACCATTAAAAGTAAAATCATATACTTTTAGTTGTTCTGGTGAATCAATAGCGGCGCAAGTAAGCGGACCATGATCGCGCGCCCAGGTATCGTTGGTAGGCGTTACTACAAAATGAACACGATTAAGAGAGATGTTAGCGCTATTTAGCAATGCTGTAATATGCATTTTTAAGGCACTATTATGCGCCACAATAACAAGCTGTTGCTGCGTTGTTATATGCTTAGCAAGCTCAATATATACAGGTTCTACACGTGCTAAATTATCAGCCCAATCTGTGTCTTTATGAGGCCATGTAAGCATAACAGCGTCTTGCTCGGCCCATTCTGGTAAAAGTCTAAAGTTCATGAATTTTATATACTAATTAAGATGACGCTAGTTTAGCATTTTACATAAAGATGTCAGCTAATTATCACTGTTTAGGTCGGCTTGGTTTTGATCAAGTTCTTGACGTTTTTTAAGTTGGCGGGTTTGAGCATGTAAACTCGCTCTAACAATAAGTTCTTGGTCAGTGGTTCTAATTGCGGTAAAGAGCATAGTGTATTGGTAATGTTCGCTATCTTGTTTTTCTACTGCCACAACTTCGGTGTAACAATAAACCGCAGAGGCTTCGTGGTGCAAAAACAGTTTTGTTCTAAATGCTTGGCCAATTGAGTGTACTTCGGGTGATGTAAAGCGAATACCGCCCCCGCCGTAGCTATCACATTGAATTGCATTATCTTGGGCTTGTTCTGAGGCCAAAATATGGCTCATTATTAAATCTATTTTACGTGACTGCGCTTGTAAAAATGTAGCTAGTTCTTGTGCTATATCGCCTAAGTTACGCAGCGGGCGTAACGAGCTTTGCTCAAGTTCACTTACTTCATTTGCTAATCTAAATAGTGGGGGGATATCGTCTTCTAACTCAAGCTGCGATTTAGGAACTTGTCCGTTCGATACGGCGAATAAATTCACTCTTATACTTTCATTAATTTGAAAGTACTGCTCAAACTCACCTAATCTTTCACTATTCATTATGTTCTCCACCACGTATTTATTTAATAGTAGCGTTGTGAGTACTAAATTGCTAGCAGATAAAATAACTCATAGTGGGCTAAATGCTTTGTTTACATTCAATTTTTAACATACTGATTATGAAAATAAATACACTAAGACATATTTAGGGGTAGTTATAAAAAAGCGGCCAATGTCATCCTAACATTGGCCGCTTGGGTATTGATTCATCAGCGCATACTTATTTAAGTAGAGCGGCTAATTCATGTAAATCTTTCACAACGTGATTTGGTTTTTTAGCTAATGGGTAAAGTGCTTTACCTGGGCGTGCAATGAAAGTGGTTTGTAAGCCTGCTTCTTTTGCGCCAGCAACATCCCAGCCATGGGCTGCAACCATCATAGCTTCATTTGGTGCTACATTTAGCTTTTTAAGTACCCATTCATAAGCACGTAAGTCTGGTTTGTAAATTTTAATATCTTCAATGCTGTAACGTGCATCAAAGTAAGACATTAAACCAGCGCTTTCAAACTGTGCCTTTACACCTTTGTTTGAAGAATTTGTAAGGCTTACTAACTTATAGCCCTGAGCTCTAAGTTTTGCCAGTCCTTCTTTAACATCGCTGTGTGGAGGAAGCGTTAAAAGAGGCGTAACAATAGCTGTTTTAGCTTGTTCACTAGTAATATCAATATTGTTATTTTGAGCAACCATAAGAAGTGATGCCACCCCAATTTGCCCAAAGTCGTGATAACTACCGCTTACTGTATCTACTAATGAATGGTGCAGCATAGTCGAAAACCAAAGTGGTAATAAATCTTCACGCCCGCCTAGTGCTTTACCAATAGAGGTACGCATTGACGTTAAATCAAGTAGGGTTTCGTTTACATCAAAAATAAGCACTTTGGGCTTTACTTGTTCTTTTGGTTCATCAGCGACTGCATAACCAGATACAAGGCTTGTGCCTACAAGTAGTGAAAGAGTAAGTGTTTTTAACGATTTTAAAATAGACATTAGTTATTCTCCGATTCAAGTGCTGCCATAATATCAGTAGGTTCTGCGCGTAGGGTGTAGTCTTCGTTTAAAAATGCGTATGTAATAACACCTTCTTGGTTTATCACATAAGTAGCCGGTAGCGGCAATTTAAAGCTTTTATCGCCGTAGTAGTGTTCAAAATCAATACCAAATTGTGTGTATAACGCTTGAATACGCTCATCAAGTGTAAACAATAAACCAAATTGCTCAGCTACTTTATTACTAACATCTGAAAGCACGTCAAACTCAAGATCGTTTTTTTGTGCAGTTGAGAGAGTTTCATCAGGCAGTTGTGGTGATATTGCGACTAACTGAGCATTTTGAGTTTTAAATTGCGGTAAGTAGTCATTAAGTGCTTTTAGCTCTAAATTACAATATGGGCACCAGCCACCACGATAAAAGCTAATAATTACCGGGCCTTTTTTTAATAAATCCGCAAGCTCAATGTTTTCGCCGTTATGGTTGGCTAGGCTGAAGTTTTCTACCTTTTGACCAATTTGTAACGCATTGTCTTTAATATGCTGTGCAATAAGCTCTTCGTTTGTAGTGTTCATTAATGCTAAAACGTCAGCCGGTAACTTGGCATCTTTTTGTACGTTATAGGCATCTATTTGCGCTTTTAAACTCATGATTGAACCTCAATAATTAGACTATTTGCAATTATAGTGTTTTACATATTTAAATAAACATTGCAAAACTGAAAGCTTCATTCGAAAATGTTAAACATTGAAAAGTGCACAATGGCATCTTTATGTATAATTTAAGCGACCTAGAAACATTTATAGCAGTAGTTGAAAATAAAGGGGTGCTTGCTGCTGCCCGCGAGCAGCGTTTATCGCCTGCAACGGTAAGCCATCGCTTAAGTAAATTAGAACGTGAGCTTGCAACAGTACTTGTTTTTAGAGATAGCCGACGAGTACGGTTATCTCCCGCAGGTGAAATATTTTATACGCGAGTTGGCGCTATAATGGAGGCGCTGCACGACGCTGAGCATAGTATTGGTGCGCGTAGTTCATCTGTGAGTGGTTTATTACGCGTGACTATGCCCCCTTGGATTTTTTCAAAATACGTAATGCCAAGACTCAATGAGTTAGAGCAGGCCTATCCTGAACTAAAACTTGATTTTTTAATTACTGATCATTTTGTAAATGTGGTTGATGACGCACAAGATGTAGCAATTCGTGTAGGACAATTAAATGATTCCGGTTTACTGTCACGAAAAATAGTAAACAACAAACGTATACTTTGCGCAGCTCCTAGCTACATAAAAAAATATGGCATGCCTAAAAGCTTAGCTCAATTGAGCGAACACTATTGGGTTTGTCTGCCGTGGCAGCGCCAATTAAAGCTTTTTGATGAACAAGGTAAAACACATACTTTTAATGCAAGAACACGCTTTACTATTTCTAATTCCGACAATATGACTCAAGCAGCCATTGCAGGTCATGGCATTGCGATTAAATCAATGATAGCTATTCATGAAGATATTAAAAATGGCATTTTAGTTGAAGTTATGCCCGGTGTCATGGCACAAGATGATGCACCAGTTTGGTTTTTGCGTCCGCAAAATAGCTTAACTACCCGCAAAACCGATGTATTTTATGACTTTATGAAATCACTATTTTTGAGCTGCGAATAAGCGTTTAAATGAGCGTTTTACTCCAGTTAAAAACAAATAACCAGTAAGTTCTGCAAGTACGGCAATAAAAATGGCTGCAACAATGGCGGCTATAATAGAGTCTTTTTTTAAAATGATTTGACCTTCGAAGCGTTGCCACACTTGTTGCTTTACATCGCTCATGCCACTGATCATAGTAAAAATATATGGAGATTGCGCAAACCTATTTACAGCGATTTGTAAGTCTTGTTGTCGTGTGTAAAGTGTACTGATATTACTTGCACCTTTATTCACAATCCCATCATCAATATTTTTATAGTGTTTAATTAGCTTATTTAAATCATTATTAAAATACTTAGCTGCATCGTTTTTAAAAGGTGCAATGGCACTATTAGCTTCAATTAATTGGGCTGATAATGCTTGGCCAAAATCGCTTACAAATGCAGGAATTTGCACTCCAAGTAGTAAACCGAATGCAAAGAAACTAAGTCGGATATAATCTAAAAATTTACTCATTTATCTTCCTATCCATTTAAATAACCCAGAATTAACATTTGAGCTTGTTTTTATATCAAAAACTCGTAATCTAATGGGGCGTGTTGACCTTTGTGGATTGAAATTTGTTCAATCTAGGTACGTTTTAATCGCGGCGCGAGGTTTGTAACCTAGCGGGCTAAGTCAAAACCGAGCAACAAAGAGTTAATCGTCCCTAGAAAGAACCCAACGGGCAGCGCATGTTTGGCATTTATGCTGCGTTATCACCTATTTATGGGGAATAACCACACTACATAGGCTCTGCCTTGCCTAAATACCAAACGTACTGCTGCAAATTCAACCACGAAAGGCCAACACGCCCTAATAATAAAAATAACAACAGGTGGATGTTAAGGATGACGAAAAAAGTAAAATTCACGTCAACATTTGTTGATATATCTAAACAGCTCAAACGTTTTGTATCGCGCATTGTTCAACCCGACGATGTAGAAGATATTGTGCAAGAAACCTTTGTAAAAAGCTACGAAGCTGATTTAAAGCAAGATATACAGTTTACCCGCAGTTACATGCTTAAAACAGCAAAACACTTAGCACTTAACCATATAGCTAAGTGGGACAACAAATTTAATGATTCGTTAGAAAATGATAACGAATTACCGGTATTACTCAAATCAATGAAGCTTGAGGATGAATATACATCTAAAGAGCGCTTTTTACTTTTTTGTAGAGCTACTGAGCAACTAAGCTCATCGATTCGTAAATGCTTTATATTAAAAAAAGTTTACGGCATGAGCCAAAAAGAGATCGCAGACCAAATGCAGTTAAGCCAAAGCACTGTTGAAAAACACATTGCCAAAGGGTTGTTACAAACCATGTCGTACATGCGTGAACATGAGCAAAGCCCTCAAACAAACCCTAAAGCTCAAGCACACCCTATCTCAGTTAAGAGGGTCGCAGAATGAGTAATGTTCATCAATTTAATTCAAAAGATTTAATTTTAGAAAAGTCATGTGATTGGATAAGCGCGATTGATCGTGGTTTAACTGATGATGAAAAAGAGCAATTTAAATTATGGATGATGCAAAGCATCGCCCATCAAGACTCTATATACGAGCTTGCTCAGCTTTGGGATGAGCTTTCGGTGTTAAATGAATTAAGTCATTTATTTCCTCAGCGTAACAATACTAAAGCATCAAAAAATAAGTGGATGTTTTCTTACTCAATTGCAGCGAGTTTATTTGCAGCACTAATGGTATGCAGCTACTTATTAATTAATTTAGAAAACGGCTATAACCAAGAGCTTGCAAAAGTTAACTACACTAAGATTTATAAAACAAAAGTAGGCGAGCAAGCAACGTATGTATTGCCAGATGGCACCATAGTGCAGCTTAATACTAATAGCTTACTAGAAGTTGCTTATAGTAAAGGCCGCAGGCAGTTACTGCTAAGTCGGGGTGAAGGGCGTTTTAATGTAGCAAAAGATGCCACGCGTCCGTTTAGTGTTATGGCCGGCGACAAAAGCTTTACTGCACTCGGTACCGTGTTTAATGTACAGCGCAATACCTCATCAGATTTAGAGCTTGTTGTTACCGAAGGCAAAGTGATGATCACCGACCCTAGTGTAGCGGTTGATGCAAATGACTTTAAAGATTATCAGCTTGCAGATAACAGCACGCAAAAAATTCGTCAAATTAATGCCAATATTGTTACCTCAGGCGAAAAAGTAATTATAGAGCAGAGTGTTACCAAGCCAATTACCCAGCTTTCAATGAACGACGTACAACGCGATTTGGCATGGCAAAATGGCATGCTTATTTTTAATGGAGAAGAGTTAAGCGATGCTTTAAATGAAGTAAGTCGCTATACCGCAACACGTTTTGAACTTTCATCAGCCGAGCTTGCCAGTATTAAAGTAGCTGGGGTATTTAAAGCGGGTGACGTTGAAGGTTTACTAGAAAGTTTACAAACTAATTTTTCGATTGATCATGAGCGTTTAGGTGAGCATGTAGTAACGCTAAAACACCATACAGAATCATAAGTAGACGTTATGCAAATCAAACTAATGTTAGATAAAGTTGCATCAATAAAGATTGAACGTAAAAAAAACATTAAAAAAAAGAAACAAAACCATAGAGGATTTTTGTTTGTCAGCTGTTTATATAAGTTGCGCAGTAACCAAACGCATTTATTGAGTGGATTTAGTGTGCTTGTACCGGCTATTTTTAGCTTGAGTGTACAAGCAGCAACTCAAACCACTGGGCAAATGGTGCAATTTGATATAAAAGCGCAGCGAGCAGACAAAGCCTTAATTGAATATGCTAAACAAACAGAGCAAACCGTGGTGTTTTCTTATGAGTTGGCAAAGCAGTATGACGCAAATTCAGTTTATGGATTTTACACTCAGCTAGATGCTCTAGAGGCATTATTAGGTGGGACTGAACTCGATGCGGTTGTTGATCAAAATGGTTTACTGAGTATAAAACTCAAACAAATCAACAGGAATGATAACAACATGATGAAGCTTTCAGCGGTCAGTGCAGCAGTATTACCAGCTTTACTTGCAGTAAATTCGCAAGGTGTAAACGCAGCAGAAGAAGTCGCTCAAGAAAAAATTGAAAAAATTGCTATTGTCGGTAGCCGTGTAGCAGGACGTTCAGTTGAAGATTTACCCGTTCCAGTAGATATCTTAAGTGCAGAAGCGCTTGAAAATACAGGCCAAACAGAAGTTGGTCGTATGCTACAGTCTATCGCCCCTTCATTTAACTTTTCAAGCTCTGCAATTAGTGACGGTACTGATGCTTTAAGACCTGCGACACTTCGCGGTTTGGGCCCCGATCAAACATTGGTGTTAATTAACGGCAAACGTCGTCACCAAGCAAGTATTATTCATATTAATGGCTCTGTTGGGCGTGGTACCGCAGGTACTGACATGAATGCAATTCCAGCCTCTGCAATTAAACGCATTGAAGTATTACGTGATGGCGCTGCTGCTCAGTATGGTTCTGATGCAATTGCAGGTGTTATTAATATTGTGCTTAAAGATGGTAGCGAAGGTGGCAAAGCGGCTATTAACTACGGTCAATATTCTGAAGGCGATGGCGAAACCATTAACCTTGATTTTAATAAAGGCTTTGCGCTAGGTGATGACGGTTATTTAAATACAACTATTAATTACCGTGACCGTGCACCTACTAACCGTGCAGGTTTACATGGCTCTTGTCAGTTTTATGGTTGTACAGAACTAAGTGACGGCACTTTACTTGCTGGCGATCCGCGTGAGCTGACAGCCGATCGTGATACATTCAGAATTGGTGATGCTGACTCTCAGCAATTTGGTTTAACAATTAATACCGGTTACGAGTTAGGTGATGGCGAGCTTTACGGCTTTATTACTTACTCAACACGTGAAAATGAGTCGGCTGCATTTTTCCGTCATAATGCAAATGCAGGTGGTAACCCAGTACTACAAGATAACGATGCGACGATTCCATTAGGTTTCTTACCAAAAATTAATACAACTATCGACGATATCTCGTACAACTTTGGTTATAAAACTGAGTTTGATAACGATGCAAGCCTTGATTTATCTTACACCTATGGTGAAAACAGCATTGATTACACGACAAGTGACACTATCAATGCCTCATACGCTAACTTTTTACGTTATGACCAAGGTTTAAGTGCTGCTGATATTCGTACAACTATCCCACGTGAAGCGTACGCTTATGGCATGGAATTATCACTGCAAACAATCAATATTGATTTTACGCAAAACTTTGATGATTATTCTTTAGCAATGGGTGCTGAAATCCGTACTGACGAATATCGCATTTTAGAAGGCAATGAGTACGCATACCGCGATTACGATACAACCAACGGTGTAAGTATTTACAACGGCTTAAGTGGTGGTGTTGGTTCTGAAGATGCATCAGGTGGTTCACAAGGTTTTGGTGGTTCAGCTCCTGCGTCATCAGTTGATGAATCGCGTGATGTAATTTCATTTTACATAGATGCAGAAGCTTATGTGATTGAAGATGTAATTTTATCGGGTGCACTTCGCTACGATAACTACAAAGGCTTTGGTGATACAGTAAACTTTAAGCTTGCTGGTAACTGGTCTGTAACCGACGATATTTCACTACGTGGTGCATTAAGCTCAGGTTTTAGAGCGCCTTCAATGCAGCAGCTTTACTTTAATAACGTAAGTACGCAATTTGTTGTTGGTACTAATGGTAATTTAGTTGCAGAAGAGGTTGGTACATTTAGAAATGATTCAACACTTGCGCAAAGCTTAGGTATTCCAAAGCTTAAAGAAGAAAAATCACAAAACCGTAGTTTAGGTATTGTATATAACGTTACAGATAATATTAATGTAACCGTTGATTACTACTCAATTGATATTGACGACCGTATTGTAATTAGTGACCGCTTAGGTAAAGGTTTATCTACAAGCCTTGATGCTGCACTAAATAGTGCGGGTGCTGGCGTAGGTCAGTTTTTCTTAAATGGTGCTGATACAGAAACCCGTGGTGTTGATTTTGTAGCAACGTGGAACACTGAAGGTTTAGGCGGCACGCTTGATTTTACACTTGCAGCTAACTTTACCAAAACAGATGTTGTATCGTTATTTTCGCCTGCTGGCTCAAGCCTTGAGACAGTAAACGTAGAAGATATATTTTCAGCTGAAGACATCTCTATTATTGAAGAGTGGCAACCAGAGGATCGTATTAACTTAAGTGCACTTTATCAACGTGATGATTGGACAGTTAACCTGTCACTTAATCGCTTTGGTGAGTACACAGTAGAAGACGGTGGTCGTCAAACGTATGGCGCAGAAATTTTAACTGACGTTAAAGTTAACTACTTCGTTACTGAAGATTTATCGGTAAATATTGGTGCAAATAACTTGTTTGATGTTTACCCAGATAAAAACGAAATAGGTAACTCTCGCTCAGGTACTATTGTGGATGCTAGTGGCAACACAGTAATAAGTAGCTCAGGTGTGTTTGACTACTCACGTCGTTCTGCTCCATTTGGATTTAACGGTGCTTACTACTACATAGGCGCAGAATACCGTTTTTAATTAATAACCTCCCTTTCGTTATTTAACTCAAAGGGCCGTAAGGCCCTTTTTTTGGTTTTATATTGGGCTGTTTTATTTAGAAATCAAACTTATTGAATAATCATCGTATTGCTTAATATTATTCATTACACTCATTAAAGTATTATGAGTACTGTTTTCGTCTGCGGTTATAAGTACCGAACTTATTTCATATTTAGCCGCGAACATCGCTAAATTAGTCGCAACTTGCTCTAAATCAATTAACCTCCCTGAAAAATATACTCCGTTACTTTCATCAATTCTAAATAAAGCATTTTTAACAGGCTTATCTATTTGAGGGCTGCCGAGTGGTCGGTTTAATTCAATAGCCACAGGTTTTACAAAAGATGTAGTTACAATAAAGAAAATTAGTAATATGAACACTATGTCTAACATCGAGGTCATATCTACATCAGCATTATTTTGCAGTTTAGTTAGGGCGTGTGAATCTTTGTGGATTGAAATTTGTTCAATCTAGGGGCGATTAAATCGCGGCGCGAGGTTTGTAACCTAGTGGGCTAAGTAAAAACCGAGCAACAAAGAGTTAATCGTCCCTAGAAAGAGCCCAAAGGGCAGCGCATGTTTGGCCTTTATGCTGCGTTATCGCCTATTTATGGGGAATAACCACACTACATAGGCTCTGCCTTGCCTAAAAACCAAACATACTGCTGCAAATTCAACCACCAGAGATCAACACGCCCTAGCTTACTTTTCATATTGGACCTTATTTTTAATTAAATGCTGCGGCGCCACAGCAAGGTTTTAGGTACCTACTAACAAAATTAGCACAGCAAAAATAAAGCGTGGTTAAATAAATATTCTAATAACATTAAATATTTGTATTCATTATGTATTTAAAATGTGGCGAAATAAGGTGGTGTTTATACCAATTTGCTTATATATGGGGTCTATATGGCATCGTTATAGTGTGATTTAATTCGTTAAATTGCTTAAAGATTTATGCAGATTGGTATTAGAGGCAATAAAAAACCCAGCGCTAGGCTGGGTTGTATTTATGCGTTATGTAAGCTTACTGCTTTTGCATACGGCTCATTTCTGCATGGCAGCTTTGCATTGTTAATAATGTTTTAGCCAGTGCAGCTTCGCAATCAGCCGGTTGTGGTTTATCCATAGCGGCTTTAATTTCTACAAGCGTTTTATCTTCTACTTCTTCAAGCTCTTTTACATACGTGCTGTCGTTATGTGAGGTGAATGTAGTAAGTAAGGCTGTGTATGCACGTCGTGCTTCAACTGCGAAAGATGAACCATCTTCGCGTTCGCCTTTTTCATTAATTGCATATGGCTGCAAGCGCTCAACACTCACTTTTCGGGCATCTATCATACGCTGAAAAAGTGCGCCAATAGCAGGGTCTTCAACTTTTTCCTGTGCTTTTTGATAAAAATCGATGCCGCTGTTCATAACTTGAATGATGTCAGTAATATGATTTACTTCTGATCCTTGATGGGTGTTCATAATGACCTCTTTTATTAAATGAATGTATAGTTCAACTTAATAAAAGCAATGTATGTTCCACGTTTTTATTTTCATGTAGTTGTTTGATTTTATTAGTTTAATTTTATTTCAGAAAGGGGCTAAGTTAATGAGGAAAGTATTAACTTAGCAATTTTTACATTATATTGTGTAATAAAGTTATTTTAGCTCTTCAGCTACTTCAGCTACTTTTTGGCGTAACCAGATATGGCTCGCATCGCGATGCAACAGTGGGCTCCAAATCATATCAAGCTCAAAAGGAGGAATTGGAAACGGTGGCTCTAAAATTTTAAGCCCCGGATCATCTAAGTATATATTTGCAGCTTTTGAAGGAAGGGTCGCAATCAAATTTTTCTCTTTAGCTAAATGAATCGCTACATGGTAGTTACGCGTAAAAGTGGCAATGTTACGATGTTTACCAAAGTGGGCAAGTGCTTCGTCAACCCAACCAAGTTTTTGCACATCTTTAGGGTCCATGCCCACACCTACACCAAAACCTGTTTTACTCACCCATATATGGCGCGCTTTTAAGTAGCTGTCGAGGCTAAAGTTTTCAATAATAGGGTTGTCGGCCTTAACTAAGCAGCAAAAACTGTCTTTCCAAATACGTTTATGATGAAAAGACTGAGGTAAGTTTTCAAAACGGTTGATTGCCATATCTACTTTACCGTTTTCTACGTCATGAAAGGTTACATCACTTGGTGTGAGTATATCTAAAGTAGTATCGGGGGCTTCTTCGTGTAGTTTACTTAAGAGCTTTGGCGCTAACGTACTTGCAGCGTAATCACTGGCCATTATTCTAAATACACGTTTACTCTGGCTTGCCTCAAATTCTCTATTAGGTGCTAGGGTTTCTTCAAGCGTCATTAATATGCCACGAATAACGGGTTGTAACTCTAAAGCGCGCTCTGTCGGGACCATACCATCGCTGGTACGAACTAAAATAGGGTCGTTAAATAAGTTACGAAGACGTTTAAGGCCATTACTCATTGCGGGCTGCGTAATACTCAATTGATTAGCAGCGCGTGTTACGTTGCATTCTCGAAGCAATGTATCGAGATAAACGAGTAAATTTAAATCTATTTTACTTATATTCATTGTGTGTCCTTTGCGTCTACCAGTGATGGATAAATCGCTGTGCTGTCGGGTATGGGTAAATATGACTTACCTGCCCATTTTTTATATTTTGTTGCGCCTGCTTCCAAAAGCTAACATCTATAAGCTCTGGATGAGTGCTGAGGAAAAACTTTTTATACATAGGATTAGGCATTACAAATGTACATAACTGCTCTGGGAATACATCTTGTGGTGCAACAGAGTAACTTTGTTCATCCATTAAATAATCGTCGTAGCTCTTTGCTTTCGGTAATGCTCTAAAGTTCATATCTGTTAGGTATTGAACTTCATCGTAATCGTAAAAAATAATACGTTTGTGCTTACTTACACCAAAGTTTTTTAAGAGCATATCGCCAGGAAATATATTAACGGCAATCATTTCTTTTAGAGCTTGCCCGTATTCTTCAATCGCGTCTGCGGCACTTTCTTCATCAGCATTTTCTAAAAATAAATTGAGTGGTGTCATGCGCCGTTCAATATATAAATGCTTGATGATCAACCATTCGCCTTCAATTACCATTGATGAGCCAATTGTTTTATGTAATTGCGCAAGTAAATTACTATCAAAACGCGCCAAAGGAAATACGACGTTAGAATACTCTATGGTATCGGCCATTCTGCCAACGCGATCATGGTTTTTTACTAGTTGATAACGCTTTAATACGGTATCACGGCCGAAGGGCTTACTTTCACCAAATTTGTCTTTTATTACTTTAAAAACATAACCAAATGAGGGAAGGGTAAATACCATCATCACCATACCGGGAGTACCCGGTGCAATTGTAAACTCATCACTTGAGTGAGATAAGTGATTTAAAAACTCTCGATAAAACTCAGTTTTACCCTGCTTATGAAAACCCACTGCGTTATAGAGCTCAGCAAGTGTTTTGTTTGGCATAAGCTGATTCAAAAACCGGACAAGTGCTGAAGGTGCATGAGTCTCTACCATAAAGTAGGCACGGGCAAAGCCAAAAATGACACGCATTTGAGATGATTTAGTTAAAAGTGCATCTAAATATAATCCGTTATCTTCATCGTGTAACACGGCGATTATAAAAGGCTGAACCCCACTTTTTGAAACAACACGACCAACAATATAAGCTGCTTTATTACGATAAAAAGGTGTGTGCAAAATATCAAAGCGCATTTGCCAAGGTTGGTGATGTGTATCGGGTGCTTGTTTATAAAAAGCTTTAACAAGAAGGCGAATATCACGCTCTAAATTTACAAATGGGGCTTTAAAATCAAAATGATTAATAATGCGTTTTATTGTTGGCTTTAGGCCATCAACTACTGGAAAGTATGTCCTATATTCGGCCTCAACAGGTACTGAAGGAGCATCTTTCAAAGTTGCTTCTACAAATATAAAGTCATTATGAAAATAGCGCCTATGGTACAGCCGGCAAAATACAGAATTATAAAAGGTTTCGGCGAGTTCTGCTTGAGGGTGGAAACATAAAAAGTGCTGATATATCTTTTTAACTTCGAGCCATAGGCTTTCATCTAATTGCTCTGTTGGGGTTTCTTTTTTTAGCGCTTGTGTGGTTTCGTTAACACGATCATCATAATAGCTGATACGCAAACGGCTGATATCATTAATTGCTTGCCAATCTTTTTTTGCAAAGGCGAGAGGGGCTTTGGCCGTTGTTTTTTGAAATAGCTGATAGTGCCTTTTAAAACCCGTTAAAATTAATTCAGCAATATGGCGAGGCTGCATTTGCACTCCTTAATAGTCCCTAGAGCTTATACTCTATTGTGTTAAGGGTATGTTATTTTAAGTTTAAAACCAAGATAAATATTACTTGCTAATTAAGAGTGATTTATTGGTATTGAGCTATCTTTTTTTCGAGAATTTTAATTTGTTTAGTAATAACCAATACATCTTTTTTGTACTCTTTATTAATTATTTTTAATTTTTTAGTAATATCTTTGGTAATACGCTTTTTATCTTCAATGGCTAGAATATGATTTAACCGCTCTTGTTGTTTGTATTCAGCACGCTGCTTATTACGATCAAGTATTGTTAGCTTATGGTTATTACTGCGAAGCTCTGCCTGTAAGCCAGATAGAAGCCTTTCACGCTCAAGTTCGTTTAGTTGTTTAGTGTAGTCAACCTTAGGACCAGAATACTGATTACCCGTCGTGTTAACTTTATAAGTCGTTGCTTCGTCGTCACACGGCAGTTGAGAAAAGATTGTGCCTTTTTCTGTTACACATTTGTAGTAAGTGGTATCGCTAAAGCTAAAAAAACTGATAAGTAAAAAGCTAGAATGGAGAATATAACAAGAAGTTTTAAACATACATGTCATCCTTGGTTTTTATATCTAACAACAATATAAAACTATAACCTAGCTTGGTGGTATATCAAGCTAGGTTAGGATAACTGTTATTGGGTAAAGGTTTTGAGCTTTTTAATACTCTGTACTAAAAATGGTATATCTAAACCTTGTTCAATAGAAAAACCTTCAGCAGCGGAAATGTTTTTAAAGTTACCATCTGAATCTATTAAGGTAATCCTATCTTTTTTATAGGCTATAACGACACCCTGAGAGTAGTTCACGCCCATATCATCTTTTTTCTTGTATAAATTAACGCCCAGCATTGTTTGCTTAGCAATGGCTTTACAATTTAAATATTGGCCAACACTTGTTGCAATTAAATCGCTAGGTTGAATAAGTCCATCTACTTTAGAAATACGTTTGTCGGAGCTATATAAAGTTGATGTTGTTACTACTTCTTGCTTGTTATTGGCAAGACTAAAAGCAAAAACCTGTGTTTTATCATCTCGTACAACGGCGTTATCGCTACTTTTAATAACTCTAATTGCGCTAGAACTATGTGCTTGATCATTTATAAAACTAAGTTCTTCCACGCCGGTTACTTCAATGCTGCGGCGCTGACTTTGCCATGCGGGAAGAGTTTGATCTCTTAAAATTGCTGCTTTATAAAAAGCTGGCAAACCATACACTAAGCTAAATAGCATATCGTCGTGATTAGTTGGCTGTAAAAACTGCTCTGTTTTGTGTAAGTTTTTATTATCGGCAACAAATTTAGCGAGTTGTTGCTGGGTTTCAAATACAAAAATATCTACATTGGCTTGTGTGTAGTCTTCACACTTATCAAGCGGGCTTGGCATTTGATAACTAATGTTTTGGTTATTAATTTTTACGTTATGTGCTTGCTTATAGCTTTCTATATCAAGCAGGTCATTTTTAGCTAATAAACTTTTAGCGGTAGTAGGGTATGACAGTGGTAGTACATTATCTTGCTTCGTTACGTCAAAGTTTAAATTTGCGTCAGCCCAAATATGAATACTGTGACTAAGTGAAAAACACACTATTAAAAATGAAATTGCGTAACGTGCAAATTTATATTGTTTTAAGCGCTCAAGGTGTTGCCATGTGTAATTACTCACAAGTAGCTGAAAGCCTAAAATAAGTAATACAATCCCACTGGCTAAAATGGTTGTTAAAGCAGGTGAACTGGTTAAGCGATGCCACAGTAGAGAAATAATCTCAGGTAAGGCAGATATACTTAGATGATAACCCAAATTAACGTAAACATAAGCATCAAGGGTAAGCAGTGAAGCGCCTAGTGTGGCTATAACAGCCGCCATGCCTCGTATATGTCGTGGGTAGGGGAATATTAAACTAAGCGGAAATACCGTCAGCACAAACGCTAAAAAGGCGATAAAACTAGTGTGGCTTAACCACGTTACTAGCATATAAGTAATGCCCATAAAGCTTGTTGGTGGCGAGTCGGCAAATAAGTAGCTTAAGCTAATAAATAGCGCCAAGCCAATATTGGCAAAAGTAAACCAATGGCCCCAGCTTAATAGCTGACTCGCTTTTGATGAAAACTGATTGTGCTGCGATAAATTCATAGAGTTTATTTAACCGACTGTGATAGAGCTTTTGCAAAGTTCTCAGTTACGGCTTGTCTTTTCCCTGTTGGTACATGCTCTTTTAAGATATGCGTGATAGAATTTCCTAAACACATAAGGCTTAAATCTACCGGCGCATTGTGTTTAGTTAGCACATCAATAAGCTGATCGACGATTTGTTCTACTTCTTCATTAGAGTATTTTGATAAGATTGGCATCAGTTGGTTCAATAAAATAGTTATATTCTCGTATTTTAACACTAGAGGCGTGAAAAACAAAGATGACAACAGACGTTAAAAAATTAGTCGTTCATTATGTAGACAAAAAAGACGACGATACGCAAATTCACCTTCGAAATGATGAGATGGTAATTAACGATAAAGTAGCCGTTTTTATCGAACAATTACATCATGCATACAATGGTAAGCCAGGTAAAGGTTACTGTGCTTTCAGTGGTGATAAAAACAGCATTGTAGCATCTGCAATGCAAAGCTACCGTAACGATGAGCTAGGCTTTTGGCATATGACCGAGCAAGCCTCAACGGTTTTAAAAGAAGAGCTTGATAAGTATGCATTTAGTGAAACAGGCTATTTAGTATTTTGTCATTATCAGTATGTTGCTACCGATTACATGTTAATTGCGATGATTAACATTAAAGAGCATTACTCTATGACCTCTGAGCTTGATTTAGCGGCTTCTCGCCATTTAGATATATCTCGCATGCAACTTGCTGCTCGTATCGATTTAACAGCATGGGATACGCAAGCAGAAGATAATCGTTATATTTCGTTTATCAAAGGTCGTGCGGGTCGTAAAGTTGCTGACTTTTTCTTAGACTTTTTAGGCTGTGAAGAGGGTATTGATTCAAAACAGCAAAGCCAAGTAATGCTTAGCGCAGTAGAGGATTATTTATCAGAGCAACAGTTTGATAAATCAGAAAAAGACGATTTACGTAAACAAGTATTTGATTACTGTAATGATTGCGTAACCACAGGCGAAGATGCAAGTGTGAGCGATCTATCTGCAACGCTTACAAAAGGCGATGACAGTCCGTTTGATAGTTTTTGCAAAGAGCAAAGCTATGACTTGGAAGAAACTTTCCCCGTTGATAAAAAAACAGTAACCAGTATGGTTAAGTTTTCAGGCCTTGGTGGTGGTGTAAGTGTAAGTTTTGAACGTAAACACTTAGGCGAGCGCGTAACGTACAACGAAGCAACCGATACACTAGTGATTAAAGGCATTCCGCCAAACTTAAAAGATCAGTTACAACGTTTTATGGAAAATGAAAAAGAGTAGTGTTTAAGTACCTAAATTAAAAGAAAAAGCCGTGTTATAACGCGGCTTTATTAATTAGATAACGATAATAACTATTTGTTCGTCTTACAAGTGATTTTCAAACCAATAATTGAACTTTTCGGGTTAAAGTCAGATCGAGCATGACAGGCGAAATTACGATGAGTCCATCTCCAATTACCTCTTCCATAGCGAAGAGTGTTCTCAGTCTGGTCTTCTAATCCCATCTCCATCATTCGTTTATTGATATCAGAAAAAGTAGCATTGAAAAAGCCATTGTTATCAGTTATAGAAGAAAAATCTTTTGTGTATATTTTCCCTTGGTAAATAATTTCACCCAAACCATTAATAAATCTTGCTGTCACACTATGGATAGGAACAGTTGAGTATTGATAACGACTAGGTGCTAAAAAGGAATGTTCAAAGTTGAAGCTTTTTTTAGGAGTTATATATTGCTGTTCAATTAAGTCTAAATTTAATAACACTATTTGGTTCCAACCCACATAGTTTAGGGCTTCTTTAATAGAATTAACCTCTTTTGGAGTCTTGTTAATTATTGGACTTTGCGAAGTGCTGTTGTTCTGTTGAGGATTGCCTGATTCATCACCTTGCTCACAAGGGATATCGGTAAACGATACTTTGCCCAGTTCGTCTTCACACTTGTATACTTTTGCTTGTAAAACGAAACTTGAAAATAAAAGTATCGTGAACATAATTTTGATCATATCAATCCTTGGTTATTATAGTGAATTTATTTTTTTTTGAATGAGTTCCATATAGCGTAAATGGACTTGGATCTCACATTTATTTTCAGCTATCTGGTCCAGCGAGTTATCAATGGCATATTTAATTGATTCATTTTTTTTATAGTACTCTTGTTGTTTTTCAAGGTGAGTTTGTAACCTCTGGTTTTCTTTTTTTAATTTTTCTTTAGTATTTTCGTGCATTCTTAACCCTACTAGGGCTTTTCTTTTTGGAGTGTCAGAATCATGGAATTTTGAACGAGTAATGCCTTGAAATATATTCCCTTTATATGCAATAAGCTTATTACAGCTGAGCCTAGCTCCTGTTCCTTTAATTATTACTTCAGAGCCCGGAATATGTTCTTCAGGCTCATCTTCAAAGCCATGAATACGGTTATTAGTTTTAACTACAACTTTTTGCACAGTAGGTGTAGATTCAATTCCTTCAACTACTTCTGCTCTTTGATCTGTTGGAACATCTGAGAAATGACGTACACCATTTTTATCGACCCAACTGTAAACTTGTTGTGAACTGGCTGTCGCTGAAAATAATATAAGACCAAAAAATAACTTCCGTTTCATTTGGTTATTGGGCATGTTGCCTTCTTATGGATTGACTCAAATATGTATTTAATTATAGTGTTATATTAGGCTAAAAACCCATTACTATGTCAAGGAGGAATTATCAATATGAGAGGAGTTATTTATTGTTTATTGGCTACTTTTTTACTATTTGTTTGCTACAGCAAATTAACAGAGAAGAAAATAGTGAGTGACTATTACAAAATGAGCGAACAAATTCAAATTGACGCAAAGCTCAAGAGCTTAACGGCAGATCAAGAGTTCCACCAGCAAATGTTGGATGCTGGCAAGAAAAGTGAAAAGCATTTTTTACTCTATAGTATTGATCCAACCATGCCTAAAGTTGAGGAGTTAGAGCAACGCTGCACAGATCTAACTTTAAAGTCATATAGATCAGAATCTATTTATGATAAAAATATTGCAGAACTTGAATGTGATAAATATGAAGCGTACAAATTGGCGAATGAAAGCTAACTATTAATAGTTTAAGTAGGTATTAAACAAAAAAGCCCCGCTATTTATTAAATAGCGGGGCTTTTTAATAAGTGTTAGTTATTAATCAACACTCAATGTTTTAGTCATTGCAGAACTTGCACGACCAGCAGGTTTGATAGAACCCGCACGTAAACCACTGTCTGGTACTAGGTCACGTTTATCGTGAGCCATTGCTACAGATGTATGTTTTACTTCGCTATCAGCTACAGGAGTAGGCTGTGCCATTGGCGCACTTGCAGACCCTTGAGTAACCGCTGTTTTAACATGCGGTGCTGATTTTTCAGTTTTCACTTTTGCTTTAACTTTAGCTGGCTCTTCAGTTACTACTGGAGTTTCAACTTTAGCTGGTTCTTCAGTTACTACTGGCGCTTCAACTTTAGCTGGCTCTTCAGTCACTACTGGAGTTTCAACTTTAGCTGGCTCTTCAGTCACTACTGGCGTTTCAACTTTAGCTGGCTCTTCAGTTACTACTGGCGCTTCAACTTTAGCTTGCTCTTCAGTTGCTACTGGAGTTTCAACTTTAGCTGGCTCTTCAGTTACTACAGGAGTTTCAACTTTAGCTGGCTCTTCAGTTACTACTGGAGTTTCAACTTTAGCTGGCTCTTCTACAGCTTCAACTTTTGCTAAGTCTTCAACTGCAACGGCTTGTTCAATTTGCTGCGCTGCATCCACAGGTGTTTCTTCAGATTTAGCTTTAAGCTCTGCTTCATATTCTGCAGCAGCTTGATCAGCAACTGGAACAAATGCAGGGGCTTCGTCAGATTTAACTTCTGCTTCACCTTCAGGACGTCGACGACGTTGACCAGATGCACGAAGATGACGAGGAGAACGGCGTGAACGCGTACGTGTTTGCTCTTGATCGTCTTCAGTAGTTGCTGCTTCATCGTTAGAATCAACAACGTCAACTTTCTCTTCTTTAATGTGAGCTGTTTTTTCTGCCGGAGCTTGTGTTTGCTTTTCTACAACAGGTGCTTGCTCTTGAACTTGTGGAGTGTCAGTAACTACAGCTTGTTCAGGTGTTTGCTCTGTTGAGTTAGCTTGCTCAGCGTTTTCATCTTGCAGACGTACTTTTTTACGTATGTTACGACGTTGACGGCGAACTTTAGGCTTTTGCTCTTTAGGCTCTACAGCTTGAGCTGGCTTAGAATCAGTTTCTACTTCTACTTTTACAGGGGCTTCAGTTTTAACTTGATCTTTTTCTTCGCTTTTATGCTCTGGGCGCTTACGAGAGTTAGGGTTACGACGACGCTTATTGCGGTTCTCGTTTCTCTCTTGAGTCTCGGTACTTGTTGCTGCTGGTGAGTCTGTTTTAACTTCCTCTTCAGCTGCAGGGCGCTCATTGCGTGGTTTATTAGTGCGCGGGTTATTATTACGACGACGTTGGTTGTTATTACGACGACGATTATCGTTACCACGGCGAGCGTTATTACGCGCTTCTTGCTGCTCTTTTTCTACAGCTTCTTTTTTCTCTTCTACTGTTTCGCTTGCAAATAACGATTTAAACCATTTAGTGATTGCTTCAAACAAGCCACCTTCAGTTTTAGTCTCTGTTATTACAGGCTGAGCTACTGGTGTAGGCGCTGCTTGTGGAGCCGGTGTAGAAGGCATTACAACACCTTTTAGCATTGGCTCTTCACGTACTGGTGCACTTGGTGATTTTGACATCTCAAATGCTTCAGGTTCTGGCGCAACAACTTGTCCGTAACTTACCGTTTCAAGTGTTTCGTCTTTACGTAAACGCATAACTTCGTAATGTGGTGTTTCCATATGTTGATTAGGAATAATCACTACGTCACATTTATGATGTTTTTCAATGCGATGAACACTACGACGTTGCTCATTTAATAAATAAGCGGCAACGGCAACAGGCACTTGTGCATTTACTTGTGCTGTGTTGTCTTTAATTGCTTCTTCTTCAATTAAACGAAGAATAGAAAGCGCAATTGATTCGTTTGAACGAATAGTACCTTGTCCACTACAACGTGGGCATGGGCCTTGGCTTGCTTCACCTAATGAAGGACGCAAACGCTGACGCGACATTTCAAGTAAACCAAAGCGTGAAATTTTACCAATTTGAACACGAGCACGATCTGGACGAGCAGCATCTTTTAAACGATTTTCTACTTCACGTTGATGACGTGGAGGCGTCATATCGATAAAGTCGATAACAATTAAACCACCTAAGTCACGAAGACGTAATTGACGTGCAATCTCATCGGCCGCTTCTAAGTTAGTATTAAGTGCTGTTTCTTCAATATCGCCGCCTTTAGTTGCTTTAGACGAGTTGATATCGATAGACGTTAGTGCTTCAGTTGGGTCAATTACAATTGAACCACCAGAAGGCAAGCGTACTTCACGCTGGAACGCAGACTCAATTTGGCTTTCAATTTGGTAATGCGTAAATAAAGGAGTGTCACCTTGATAAAGCTTAACACGGCTCATAAAGTCAGGACGAAAACGTTCAATGTGCGCTTTAGCTTCTTCAAAAACACGTGGTTTATCAATTAAAATTTCGCCAATATCACGACGTAAATAATCGCGTATCGCACGGAATATTACATTGCTTTCTTGGTGTATTAAAAATGGCGCTTTAGCACTATCGGCTGCTTGTCTAATTGCTTCCCAATGTACTAATAATGCTTTTAAATCGTAGTTTAATTCTTCAAACGATTTACCAACACCCGCTGTACGAACAATTAAGCCCATACCTTTAGGAAGTTCTAAACGACCCAATGCTTCTTTAAGTTCAGTACGTTCATCACCTTCAATGCGACGAGAAATACCGCCAGCACGAGGGTTGTTAGGCATAAGCACTAAGTAGCTACCAGCAACACTGATAAAAGTAGTTAACGCAGCGCCTTTTTGGCCACGCTCTTCTTTATCAACTTGTACTATAACTTCTTGACCTTCTTTTATTACGTCGCGGATGTTAGGGCGACCATGAAAAGTGTAACCTGCAGGGAAGTAAGTACGGGCAATTTCTTTTAAAGGAAGGAAACCATGGCGGTCAGCACCGTAATCAACAAATGCTGCTTCAAGAGATGGTTCAATGCGAGTGATTTTGCCTTTATAAATATTGGCTTTTTTCTGTTCGTGACCTGGGCTTTCGATATCTAAATCATAAAGGCGCTGGCCATCAACCAGTGCTACGCGCATTTCTTCTTGCTGCGTTGCATTGATTAGCATACGTTTCATATTGTTACTCTACTTATTTATGTCGCTGACATGACGATGTTTTTCTCGCCTGTTCAGTTGTCCCTATTTTTAGAATGTGCAGCCTCACGACTGGGTCTTTAACGGAACGGCTCTGTTTCTCGTATGCAGTATTTTAAATGCTGGCAAACAATAGCAATTATTATCGCTATTAAATTCTTAATGGTGCTAAAACTGTCGGCTTTTCAGCTACGTTTACAAGTTTTACCCAGAAGTCGGCCTGTCATATTAATCTTACTAAATATCATTCATATTAGGCGCGTAGGGCTCATTAAGTTGGTGAGCAATACATACTGATGTATCGCTAATATCCGTTTTAAGAGCAAAAATCGCTGCCGATGTTAATGAACGCTTATTTATTAGATTTTTTTAGTTCTAAATAAGCTGCTATACGGTACTACAATAATTGAGCTAGTTCTGAACGACGTTTTTTACGTCGTCACTATCAGACAAATTATCTGTTCATTGCTTTCTCTAGCACGTTAAAAATCGCTTCATGTTCAAACTTAACCAGCAATATATTACGCGCATTGCCGTTAATTGATCGCACGTGTTAACTGAGGAGGCATAAAAGCTTTGGAAAACTTAACTCGGATCTGTATGATCGGCTACCCAGAATGTGCATCACGAATGTTTTAATGTGTTAAAAAGCACCGTTGTTATTTGCAAATACTAAATATTTGCGCTGCTGATTATCCCACTATTATTACAGTGTTAGCAACTAAATTATTTTACTTAAATTAGTGATTAGGCAATGTCAGAAAAAAACGACTTACAAGTAACTTATGTCACGATCAACGAAGACCATTTAGGTCAGCGTATTGATAACTTTCTTATTACCCATTTAAAAGGGGTGCCTAAAAGCGCTATTTATAAACTTTTGCGCAAAGGTGAGGTACGCGTTAATAAAAAGCGTATTAAGCCTGTATATAAACTACAGCTTGAAGATGTACTTCGTATTGCACCTATCAGAGTTGCTGAGCGTGAAGAATTTGTTCCATCAAAATTAGACAAAGTAACTCGCCTTGAAAACGATATTTTATTTGAAGATAAATACCTTATCGTAATAAATAAACCATCAGGTATGGCTGTTCATGGCGGTAGTGGTTTAAGTTATGGCTTAATTGAAGCTTTGCGAGCACTTCGCCCAGAGGAACGTAGCCTTGAGCTAGTTCATAGGCTTGACCGTGATACATCAGGTTGTTTACTTATAGCGAAGCGTCGTTCGGTGTTAACAGCATTGCATGAACAACTTCGCGAAAAAACAATGGAAAAAAATTACTGGGCACTTGTAGAAGGGCAGTGGGATTCTAAAACTAAAAACGTAACCGAAGGGCTGCGTAAAAATACACTTAAATCGGGCGAGCGCGTAGTACGCGTAGATAACACTGAGGGAAAACCTTCACATACTCGTTTTAAAGTACTTGAACGTTTTAACGATTGCTCACTTGTACAAGCATCGCCTGTTACAGGGCGTACGCACCAAATTCGTGTGCATACGCAATGTAAAGGTCACCCAATAGCGTGCGACGATAAATATGGCGATCAGGGTTTTGACGATTCTATGCGTAAAGTTGGGTTAAACCGATTGTTTTTACACGCACATGATTTAAGTTTTTATCACCCTAAAAACGAAACAACGATGCGAGTAGAAGCACCGCTAGATAAAACGCTTAAAAATACATTACTAAAATTACGAGATGCAAAACTGTGATAAAAGTAGCCCCAATTAAAAAATATAAGCTCGTCATTTTTGATTGGGACGGCACTGTTATGGATTCAGTCACTAAAATAGTTAACTGTATTCGTAGTAGCGCCGAGTCACTTAATTTAGTGTCGCCAAATGATTTAGCAATTAAAAATATTATTGGTATGTCGCTTGAAAAAGCAATTGATGTTTTATTTCCCGATAATGTAGCGCAGCACCAAGCGCTAATTTCAGGTTATAAATATCAATACAGTGTGGATACTACTCCCACGCCTATATTTGCTAATGTTGTCAGCGTTTTAGGTGCCTTAAAAGAGCAGGGCATTGTTTTAGCGGTTGCAACAGGTAAAGGTAGGGGTGGGTTAGAGCGTTTGCTTGAACAAAGTCAATTGAGGCATTTTTTTAGTGCGACACGTACAAGCGATGAAGCGCAATCAAAGCCCTCTCCAGATATGTTGTATCAATTACTTGAAGAACTTGGCATAAGCGCTCAAGACGCTGTAATGATTGGCGACACTCAAATAGACATGACTATGGCAAAAGCTGCTGGCATGGATAGAATTGGCGTAACAATGGGTGTACACAACGCACAGCAGCTAAATAAGCTTAGTCCTGTTGCAACAGTAGATAACTATCTGCAGCTGCAACAGGTTTTGCTTGGCTAATTTATTTACCCTGAGCAGTAAGTACATCAATACCAAACTCAGCCAGTAACTGGCTGAGTTTAATTAATGGTAATCCAATTAAGCTATTAGGATCGTCTCCGCTTAACTTTTCAAATAAACAGATACCCAACCCTTCACTTTTAAAGCTGCCAGCACAGTTATAAGGCTGCTCAGCATCGCAATAAGCACTAATTTGTGCATCACTGAGTGTTTTAAACGACACATTATAAGGTTCTACGCAGGTTTTTTTAGTGCCAGTTACAATATCGTAAACACAAAGCCCAGTTAAAAATGTTACAGTATTACCGCTAAATAAATTTAGTTGTTTTACGGCATTTTGTTTATTATGTGGTTTACCTAAAATTTGATTATTAAACACAGCGACTTGGTCTGATCCAATAGCTAACCCTTTGTTAAAGTGTTTATTAGCTGCTGAGGCTTTTAATTCACTTAAACGCTTAACCAGTTCGGTAGGTGTTTCGCATTCAAGTGCTGATTCGTCAACGTCTGGTGAAAACGTATCAAATGGTAAATTAAATTTTTGTAATAAAGACTGCCTAAAAGGCGAGCTTGACGCTAAAATGAGTGGATGCTTCACGGACTGTTTTCCTACGATAATTCAGATTGAGTTAGGATAAATCAGATCCGAGAGTAAAACACGTTAAAAACCAAGTAAAAATGGTTTTTTACTTTGACTAACAAACTAACTATCTATATGATGCAGCCCCTATGCAAAAGGTGAAAATTCCCATCACTCTTCATCCAGGCAAAGCAGCGCAGCACCGTTTAAAGTATGACGGAATTGTACCGCTTGAAAAACTTACTCGTTTAGAGAAAGTTGTGCAGGAAGAAGTAGGTGAAATAGCGGTAAAAATACATTGCAAAAACGATGATCAAGGTTTCGCTGTGATTAGAGGCAATTTGTCCACACACGTTACTGTCATTTGTCAACGTTGTAATGGTGATTTAGGGTTGGATTTGGTTCAAGACTTTGCATATTCACCAGTAGGTGAAGATACAGAGTTAGATATTTTTCCAGAAGACTACGATGAAGTAGCGCTTGATGAAAATGGTGAAGTTAACGTTTTTAATTTAATTGAAGACGAACTAATTTTAGCAATTCCATTAGTGGCTACCCACAACGAAGCTTCATGCAGTTATTCAGCAAAGCCTGCCAGCTTTGGTGTATTAAAGGCGGAAGATGATAAACCTAATCCATTTGATATTTTGAAACAACTTAAGAAAGATTCTTAGGAGAAGACTATGGCTGTACAAAAAAGCAAAAAGTCTCGTGCAAGACGCGGCATGCGCCGTTCACACGATGCGATCAGTGGTCCAACTTTAACTGTAGATCAAACATCTGGTGAGACTCATCGTCGTCACCATGTGACTGCAGATGGTTACTACAAAGGCGTTCAAGTAATTTCTAAATAAGAGATTACTTATATGCTGAAAGATCTAACCATAGCGTTAGATATGATGGGGGGCGATTACGGCCCCCGTTCATCTATTCCTGCTGCCGTTTGTGCAGTAAATGCTCATGCCAATTTAACTCTCATTTTATGTGGCAATGAACACGTTATATCTAAAGAACTCGAATCCCTCGATTCTCTACCTCATCCTAGACTCATAATTCGTCACTGTAGTGAAATAGTCACCAATGCCTGTGAACCTGCAATTGCTGTGCGTTCAAAAAAAGATTCATCTATGCGTGTTGCCCTAGATTTAGTTAAATCGGGCGAGGCTCAAGCATGTGTTAGCTCAGGTAATACCGGCGCTCTATTTTTTATGGCTCACTATGTATTAAAAATGCTGCCAGGTGTTAAACGTGCCGCACTCATTTCATCTGTTCCTACAGAGCTTAAAAACCCAGTATATTTACTCGACTTAGGTGCTAATGTGCATTGTGATGCGCAAATGCTCTATCAGTTTGGCATTATGGGCTCTATAGTTGCAGGACAAGCACTTGGTTTGGATAATCCTCGCGTTAGTTTATTAAATATTGGCGCTGAGGACATTAAAGGCCACGACGACATTAAACAAGCTGCACAATTAATGCAGCAAAGCCCACACATAAATTATATTGGTTACAGCGAAGGAAGTGATATTTTTTCGGGTAAGGCTGATGTCATTGTATGCGAAGGGTTTGTTGGCAACGTAGCACTTAAAACATGTGAAGGCATTGCCAAGCTTATTATGAATAAGTTTACAACCGCGCTCGAAAAGCACCTTTTATATAAATGTATGGCGTTTATATTGCGCCCAATAATAAAAAAACTCTATAAAAGGGTGAACCCCGACCAGTATAACGGTGCTTCTCTGGTAGGATTGCGCGGTATTGTCGTTAAAAGTCATGGAAATGCGTCAGCTAAAGCATTTCAAGCAGCAATTGATGAAGCGGTAAAAGAGGTTGAACGTCAACTTCCTGATAAAATAGCCGCTATTTTCGAAAAAACACATTCTAAAGACACGGCGGTTAATCAATAATTGATGTGCCGTGTATTTCATTATTTATTTGTTTAATTAAAAAGAGCAAAGTATGGCACAAAAAATTGCACTTCTATTCCCAGGTCAAGGCTCGCAAAGCGTTGGTATGTTACAAGAACTACTAGAGAGTTCTGACATTGTTAAAGCAACATTTGCAGAAGCGTCAAATGCACTGGGTTACGACTTAGCAGAGCTAGTTCTTAATGGCCCAGAAGAAAAATTAAATCAAACCCACCGCACACAACCTGCATTACTAACTGCAAGTGTTGCTATTTACCGTGATTGGTTAGCAGCTAACCCTGATGCAGACGTTGTTATGGCGGGTCACAGCTTAGGTGAATACTCAGCGTTAGTATGTAGCGATGTATTAAGCTTGAGCGAAGCCGTAAAGCTTGTTGAAAACCGTGGTTTATACATGCAAGAAGCCGTGCCAGCAGGCGTAGGTTCAATGGCTGCTATTATTGGCTTAGGCGATGAAGAAATTAAAGCGGCTTGTGCTGCCTCAGCGCAAGGTGAGGTTGTATCTCCAGTTAACTACAACTCTCCTGGTCAAGTTGTTATCGCAGGCCATAAAGCGGCAGTAGATAGAGCATCGCAAGCATGTAAAGATGCCGGTGCTAAACGTGCATTACCACTTTCTGTTAGCGTACCTTCACATTGTGAGTTAATGAAGCCAGCAGCTGACAAGCTAGCAGCAGACTTAGCCGCTTTAACATTTAATACACCTAAGTGTGATGTAATTAATAATGTTGATGTAAAAGCTGAAACGTCAGCTGATGCAATTAAAGACGCATTAGTACGCCAGCTATACAGCCCAGTTCGCTGGACAGAAACAGTACAAGCCTTGGTTGCGCAAGATGTAACACAAAGCTACGAATTTGGTCCTGGTAAAGTATTAACAGGACTTGCTAAACGAATTGATAAAGCAATGATCTGTGGCTCAGTAAACGACGCCGCTTCAATTGATGCAGCTAAATAAGAGTATATAAAATGTCTAATTTATTTTCATTAGAGGGCAAAATTGTCCTAATTACTGGCGCCAGCCGTGGTATTGGTAAAGCAATTGCAACAACATTAGTTGCACAAGGTGCAAAAGTTGCAGGTACTGCGACAAGTGAGTCGGGCGCTGCTAAAATCAGTGAATACCTAGGTGACAATGGTAAAGGTTATGCATTAAACGTAACCGATCCTGCATCTATTGAAGCAACACTTGCTGCAATAAAAGCTGATTTAGGCGATATTGACGTACTTGTAAATAACGCAGGTATTACACGCGATAACTTATTAATGCGTATGAAAGAAACTGAGTGGGACGATATTATCGACACTAATTTAAGCTCAGTTTTCCGTTTATCTAAAGCGGTACTTCGTCCAATGATGAAGAAAAAGAAAGGCCGTATTATTAACATTGGCTCAGTAGTGGGTACTATGGGTAATGCAGGTCAAGCTAATTATGCAGCGGCTAAAGCGGGTGTAATTGGTTTTTCTAAGTCACTTGCGCGCGAAGTTGCATCACGTGGTATTACAGTTAACGTAATCGCACCTGGTTTTATTCAAACAGACATGACTGATAATTTAACTGATGAGCAAAAAGCAGCAACACTTGCAAATGTTCCAGCAGGGCGTTTAGGCCAACCAGACGAAATTGCTGCTGCAGTATGTTATTTAGCATCTGACGCGGCTGCGTATGTATCAGGCGAAACTTTGCATGTAAATGGCGCGATGTACATGGTTTAATCGCCATTGTACCTAGATTACTACTTAATAAAGTTAAGTAAGTTACCTCAAAAACATTGAATTATTTGTGAACTTGCTTTAAACATACTTGAAATCGCTGCGAAAATAAGCGATAAAAGACAAAACACACACTCAGAGGTTTGACCAGACAATTATTTATGGTCAAATCATTGAATCAGAGAATTATGCGGCGTAAACTACGCCGCAATCTGAAAATAACGCATTGGCGTTTTTAATAAAGGAAAGAAGAATGAGCGATATCCAAGAACGCGTAAAGAAAATTATCATTGAACAACTAGGTGTTAAAGAAGAAGAAGTTAAAAATGAATCTTCTTTCGTAGATGACCTAGGTGCAGATTCTCTTGATACTGTTGAACTAGTAATGGCTCTTGAAGAAGAGTTTGATACTGAGATCCCAGATGAAGAAGCTGAGAAGATCACTACAGTACAAACTGCTATCGATTACGTTACAGCACACGCTGAGTAATTAATCGCACGTTAAAGGCAGCATCCGCTGCCTTTAATTTTTTATATCCAAACCACCTCAAAGTTCGTGATTCAAAACTTAAATCTCTATGCTCAATTTTAGCTAAAAATTAATTTTGATTGTGTTATGCGTTTTTAATCTATTTTGGGACTAGCACTTTGAGGTAGCTTGGGTATGATCATCCCCTTGTAAAATATCCCTTATTGGAGGCAAACCGTGGCTAAACGTCGAGTCGTCGTAACTGGCTTAGGAATGTTGACGCCGCTAGGTAATGATGTTCAATCAACCTGGCAAGGCTTATTAGATGGTAAAAGTGGCATTCAAACAATAACGCACTTTGATACATCAAAATTTGGTACTAAATTCGCTGGTTTAATAAATGATTTTGATGCAACTGCATACATGTCAGCGAAAGATACTAAAAAAATGGACTTGTTTATTCAGTACGGCATTGCAGCGGGTGTTCAAGCCTTTAAAGATTCAGGCCTTGAAATCACTGAGCAAAACGCAGCACGCATTGGTGTAGCTGTAGGCTCAGGTATTGGTGGGCTTACGTTAATTGAAGAAAACCACATTAAGCTATTAAACAGTGGTCCGCGCAAGTTATCGCCATTTTATGTGCCGTCTACCATTATTAATATGATCTCAGGTCATTTATCAATGATGCATGGACTTCGTGGTCCAAATATTTCAATTGTAACTGCCTGTACTACTGGTTTGCATAATATTGGCCATGCAGCGCGCATGATTGCCTACGGTGATGCAGATGCAATGGTTGCTGGCGGTGCAGAAAAAGCGTGTACCCCAATTGGTATGGGTGGCTTTAATGCTGCGCGTGCACTTTCAACCCGCAATGACGATCCACAAGCGGCTTCTCGCCCTTGGGATAAAGACCGCGATGGCTTTGTGCTTTCTGACGGCGCTGGTGTTGTTGTAGTTGAAGAGTACGAACATGCTAAAGCACGTGGCGCTAAAATTTATGCTGAGCTTGTAGGCTTTGGTATGAGTGGCGATGCGTACCACATGACTTCACCACCAGAAGATGGTGCGGGTGCTGCACTTGCAATGCAAAACGCACTAAACGATGCGCAAGTAAACGCTGAGCAAATTGGTTACATTAACGCACACGGTACATCTACAAATGCAGGCGACAAAGCAGAAACTGCCGCTGTTAAGTCTATTTTTGGTAATGCAGCTAAAGATGTAATGGTAGGCTCGTCTAAATCGATGATGGGTCACTTGTTAGGTGCTGCAGGTTCAGTTGAATCGATTATTTCGATTTTATCGCTGACAGATCAAAAAGTGTCGCCAACTATCAACCTTGATAACCCAGACGAAGGGTGTGACTTAGATTATATTGCTCACACTGCACGTGATGCAAAGTTAGACTTTGCACTGTGTAACTCGTTCGGTTTTGGTGGTACTAATGGCTCGTTGCTATTTAAAAAGGTATAATCTTTTTTAACAACGAATCAAATTATAAGAGCTCAGTTGTTTAACTGGGCTTTTTTTATATGCCAAACAAAATGCAAACAATAATAGCAGTAGATCAAAACAGCACTTTAAGCACGCGTGACAGGGGCTTAAATTACGGTGATGGCTTTTTTACAACCGCTAAGGTTGTTGATGGGCAAGTACAGTATTGGGCTCATCATAAAGCGCGTTTGATTGAATGCGCACAGCGTTTGGGTTTTCCTGAGTTAGACTTTAATAGCCTTGAAAATCAAATTGCTTTGCATATAAACGCTGCACCACTAAACGTGCTTAAAATACTTGTAACGCGAGGCGAAGGCGGACGTGGTTATGGGCTGCCAAGTGAGTGTAATGTCACTATTTTATTGAGTGTATTAGATTACCCTAGTAATTACGAATCGCTTGTTAAAAAGGGTGTACATCTCGAAATAAGCCCGATTAAATTAGCGGCACAGCCTTATTTAGCGGGCCTTAAAACATTAAACCGACTTGAACAAGTGCTAATTAAAAAAGCGATGCAAACGCAAAACTGCGATGATGTGTTAGTGCTTGACTACAACAACAATGTAATTGAAGCTTCAGCAGCTAATATTTTTGCGATTAAAAATAAGTGTGTGTTTACGCCATTGCTTGATGAGTGCGGAATAAAGGGCGTTTATCTACAATCGTTATGTGATAAATTGCCTGTTGAATTTAAACGCGTGAAAGTAGAAGATTTAACCCAAGCAGACGCCGTATTTGTGTGTAATAGCTTAATGGGAGCAATACCTGTTAAAAGTATTGAGCAACAGGTATTTAATACAGACGACAGCCACGCATTACTAACTAGATTATTAGCCAAGGAGGCTGAGTGTTAAAAGTTATTTTATCGGTACTTTTTTTAGCTGTTATAACCACTGCTATTGGTTACCAGCAATTACAAGCAACAATAAATAGCCCGCTAAAAGTAGCGCAAAACACACAATTTGAAGTTAAGCATGGCACTGGCTTTAATAAGTTATGTCAGCAGTGGCAAGCTAATAACTGGGTGGAAGGCTGCTGGCGTTATCAAGTAATTGCCAAATTAGATCCCACACTTACCGACTTAAAAGCGGGCCTTTACGAGCTAACAGCCGATAGCGTTATCAACAACGTAAAAAAAATTAACCAAGGCCAGCAAATCAACTTTAGTTTTACCATAATTGAAGGGCAAAACTTACGTGAAGTACTTAGTGCTATTAAAAAGGCCGATAATTTACAAAACGATTTAAAAAGTGATGAGCTAAGTACACAAATACTGGGTAATAATACACACTTAGAGGGCTGGTTATTTCCAGACACTTACCATTATCATAATAACGATACTGCAAGCAGTGTATTAAAACGTGCCGCGCAAAAAATGCAGCAAACGTTAGACGATGCTTGGCAGCAGCGCGCAGCTGATCTCCCTTACAAAACAGCATATGAAGCACTTATAATGGCTTCAATTATTGAAAAAGAAACAGGCCTTGCCAGCGAGCGTCCGTTAATTGCATCAGCGTTTGTTAATCGATTAAACACCAATATGCGCCTGCAAACCGATCCAACCGTAATATACGGATTAGGCGCTGATTTTGATGGCGATATTAAACGCAAAGATTTACGCGATTATACGCCTTACAATACGTATCGTATTAATGGTTTACCACCAACACCGATTGCAATGCCATCAAAAGCCGCTATTTTAGCTGCAGTTAATCCGCCACAAAGTGAATACGTTTACTTTGTATCAAAAGGCGATGGTAGCCACCAGTTTTCAACCACGTTAAAGCAGCATAACGCGGCAGTTAAAATGTATATATTAAATAAAAAGAATTAATTTTTATGAAATCAAAATTTATAGTAATAGAAGGGCTAGAAGGCGCGGGTAAATCAACCGCTATTTCGTTATGCCAAGACTTTTTAAACAAACAAAAAATAGACTTCATTAACGTCCGTGAACCTGGCGGTACACCATTGGCTGAATCGCTTCGTACGCTTGTAAAAGCAGAGCATGAAGAAGAAATTGCCTTTGAAACCGAGTTGCTTATTATGTACGCAGCTCGCTCACAGCTAATGCACAATGTTATTACCCCTGCGCTTGATAAAGGCCAGTGGGTACTTGCCGATCGTCATGATTTATCGTCTCAGGCGTATCAAGGTGGCGGGCGTGGTATTAGCTCAAATACATTAGCTTCACTTTCGTCAATGGTATTAAAGGGCTTAAAGCCTGATTTAACTATTTACCTTGATATTGATCCAGTGATAGGCCTTGAACGTGCAAAAGGACGTGGTGAGCTTGACCGTATTGAACAAGAAGCCATTGAGTTTTTTCAGCGTACACGTATGCGTTATGTTGAACTTGCTAATGACGACAACACAATTAAAACGGTTGATGCAAACCAAAGTATTGATAAAGTACATCGCGATATAACCAATGTACTGCATTCATTTTTTGAAGGCCTAAAATAATATGCCATTGCCGTGGCTACATGATACCCAAGCACGTTTAGCGCAAAGTTATCGTGCAGAACGTTTTCATCATGCGCAATTATTTTGTGGGCCTGTTGGCGTAGGTAAGTTTGAGTTAAGTGATGAGCTTGGTAATACTTTGTTATGCCAAAATATAGCTAAGCAGGTAGCTGCGCAAAACAGTATGCTAAAACCTTGCGGACAGTGTAAAAGCTGTTTACTTACTCTTGCGGGTACTCACCCCGACAAGCGCTTAACGCAAGTTGATGGGCAAAGCATAGGCGTAGATGATATACGCGGCATTAGTGATTTTATGAATCACTCAGCAGCGCAAAATGGTAATAAAGTAGCGATAATCGAAAATTGCGAAAAAATGACCACAGCAGCAGCTAACGCATTATTAAAAACACTTGAAGAGCCAACTAATAGCCGTTTTCTAATATTAACTACAAGCCAACCAGCACAGCTCCCTGCAACTATTTTAAGTCGATGCGCTAAAAGTGACGTAAAAATAACAAATACAGCCCTTGCTCAGCAATGGTTAGAGACATTAGATATTCCTAACTATAGTTGGTTAGCACTTTTTTATAACCAACCGCTGCAAGTAAAGCATTGGCAACAGCAAGACCAGCTAAAAAATATTGATACACTGTATAAGTTTGCAACTGAGTTTAAACAAAGCCATAATTTCAAAGCGTTAGTCGATATAATAAATAAACAGCCTGAGCTTGTTCGTATATTTACTTTATTTTTAAGCGTGCAACTAAAGCATCAATTGCTGCAAGGTATGAGTTTTGACGCTTATCAAAGTGCGCAAAATGCATTAGGCGAGTTTTTACAAAATAACACACAAGTACTTGGCCTTAATTTATCGCTTGCTGTATCACGATTAGCATACACATTGCGAAATTCTTAAAAGGATTAATCATGCAAGAACTACTAGTAGACATAGACGATTTAGACGAGTTATACCGTTGTTATATGCCTTACTTAAAAAAAGGTGGCTTATTTGTACGCACTAATATGCGTTACGAAGCAGGGCATTCATTAGCGCTTAGAGTTACTTTGCCCGATGCCTTAGAAGATGATGTAGTAACAGGTAAAGTGTCGTGGATCACGCCACAAGGTGCACAAAGCTCTAATCCTCCAGGTATTGGTATTAGCTTTTTAGATGATAAAACAAACCTAAACGCTAAAATCGAAAAGCTGCTTGGGACTATGTTAAACTCAGGCGATCAAACATATACCATGTAGTTATTGGGTCGGTTTTTCATTGAGATTAACGCCGCCCTATATTGGGTTCTTTTAATTACTAACATAATAAATTAAACGAACAAATTTAAACCCTGAACATAATACAGGCCTTATAGTGATTGTAGATTCTCATTGCCATTTAGATCGTCTTGATTTTGATAAATTAGACTTAAACCTTGACCAAGTTCTTGATAAAGCGCGTGCAAAGCAAATAGAGCACTTTTTATGTGTAAGCGTAACGCTTGATCAGTTTCCAAGCATGCTTGATAAAATTAAGCACTACGACGATGTTTCAGCCTCATGTGGTGTACATCCACTTGATCAAAAAGACGCCCTTAATAAACAGCAACTAATTGACCTAGCCTCACACGAAAAAGTCGTCGCTATTGGTGAAACGGGTCTTGATTACTACTATTCAAAAGATACTCACGCAGTGCAGCAAGCAAGTTTTGTTGGGCATATTGAAGTGGCTAACGAATTACAAAAACCGTTAATTATTCATACTCGTGACGCCCGCGCCGACACCATTAATTTAATGCGTGAGCACAAGGCCGAAAACTGCGGTGGTGTACTACATTGCTTTACTGAAGACTGGGATATGGCTAAAAAAGCCATAGACATGGGCTTTTATATATCTATTTCGGGCATTGTTACCTTTAAAAATGCTATTGAGCTAAAAGAAGTAGTAAAACAAATACCGCTTGATAGATTACTAATAGAAACAGACTCGCCTTATTTAGCACCAGTACCGTATCGTGGGCAAACAAATCAGCCAGCGTACGTAGAAGACGTTGCTTACTACATTAGCGAACTTAAAGGCATTAGCTTTAATGAACTGGCTAAAGCGACTACCGAAAACTTTTATTCTTTATTTAAATTAGCAGCTAAAGGCTAAATACATGATTACTCACACGGCAAACCTTCCTATTTTAATAATGGGGCCAATGGTGCGCCGTGCAGAGCAAACTGGAGTCTGTATTCAGTTTGCTACCTCCAAGCCTGCAAACTGCCAAATAAATTTATTAAATTTTGAGTGTTATAGCGATCAACACACTGTTTCTTTAGGGGAGCATTTATACCTGCATTTCGTTATTATAAAGCCAATAGACAACAAACTCCCTGTCGATAGCTTATTAAGCTATGAACTTGTAATTGACGATACAGCAATCGATTTATCGCCTTGGTGCTATAGCAATCAAACAACGCCTGCATTTGTAATTCCTAATAAACTGAGTGATATTTTGCATGGCTCGTGCCGTAATGCACATCATCCAGCAAAAGACAGCTTAGTGTCTGCAAGTCACTGGCAAAATACTCAGCGCGCTAATAATAATCAAGGCGCACAGTTATTATTACTAAGTGGTGATCAGGTTTATGCCGATGATGTAGCAGGCCCCATGTTATTAGCTATTCATCAGTTAATTAAAGCCTTAGGTATCTATAAAGAGCAACCACTTGCCATTGAGCTACCCGCCGACATAAATGAGCAACTTTATAATCGCCATTTATTTTTACCAAAAACGCCTTGGCAAAAACGCTCAAAGTTAGGTGTTGGCTACTGGCTAAAAAAAGATGAACCTCACTTTTCAAGTGTAAAAGCCTACAATCACCTTGTCCATTTTGAAGAATACATTGCACTTTATTTATTAAATTTTAGTGCTGCTGCTTGGCAATGCGTTGATATACAAAACACAACGTATTTAGGTCAAAGCGAGCAAAACAAAACTATTTTTAACGCTGAAAAAGCAGCACTGATTGATTATGCAAAAGGCTTAAGTGAAGTAGAGCGGTTGTTTGCCAATGTATCTACATTAATGATGTTTGACGATCACGATGTAACTGATGATTGGAACCTCACCGCTGGGTGGGAGCAAGCTATAAATGAAAATCCAAGTAGTAAACGAATCATTAATAACGGTTTAATTAGTTATTGGCTTTTCCAAGGAATGGGGAACGATGCACTAGATAAAACAGGCGAGCTACTAACACCTTTTAAGCAAAGCCGTACTGCTAATAATTTATGGCAGTTTAAAGCATTTGATAAACCACTAAACGATTTTAGCTTTTGGCATTACGAGTTAACGACAATACCTAAAGTAGTGGTGCTTGATACGCGCACGCACCGCTGGCGAAATGAGCAAAACTTTAATGAGCCGTCAGGTCTACTTGATTGGGAACGTCTCACAGAGCTTGAGGAAAGCCTATTAAGCCACGACCAAGTTATTATTGTATCGCCAGCTCCCGTGTTTGGTGTTAAATCAATAGAAGCCATTCAAGCCATGTTCAACATATGTGGCCAACCGCTCATGGTTGACGTAGAAAACTGGATGGCGCACGAAGGCTCAGCCAAAAAGCTACTCGATACTTTTAGACGAACCGACACCCCTAACGAAACGCTTATTTTATCGGGAGACGTACATTACTCATTTTGCTTTTCAGTGCAAAAGCGTTTTGGCGATCACCACAATCGAATTTGGCAACTTACCGCCAGTGGTATTAAAAACGAGTTCCCGCGTAAATTAATAAACATACTCGATAAGCTCGACTCAATTTTATACGGCCCAAAAAGTCCCTTAAACTTTTTTACTAAACGCTGGCATATGGAAGTAGATAAACACCAAACTAAAGGTGAAGGGCAAAAATACTTAGTAAGTGACTCAGCTATTAGTTTAATAACACTAGAGCAAGGAAATTTAGCCCGCTACCAACTCATACATGGTGAAGGGCATTTAACCGAGTTTGATTTAGAAGAACAGTAATTCTTAATCAATAATTAAATAAATTAAAGGCCTATTTGCACAAAGAGAAGCGAAAGAGGAGTGAATGAGAAGACACAATGCCAATCAGAATACAGTTTCGGTGTTTATTTTCTTCTCTTCTCTAAAAGCGCAGCGCCTCATACCCTCTTAGTGAATAAATTACTAATTACGGAGTAAGGTTGTTAAGAAAGCAGCGCTTAATTTATTTAAAATCAGCTAAAAACCTATTTGCACAAAGAGAAGCGAAAGAGGAGTAAATGAGAAGACATAATACTAATAAAAACTGCGTTTGGTTTTTATTTCCTTCTCTAAAAGCGCAGCGACTCTTAACCTCTTAGTGCATAAATTACTTATTACAGGCTTTGCTTGCCACGCCAACAAGTTAACCGTAAATTGAACCTTGGCGGTAGACGCTGAGCTTGCTCGCGTGAGAAGCGCAGCTTCTAATTACTTTGTATTAGGTAATTACTTAGCTTTGTATTTAACTGTGCTCTTTTCGACTTCGTTTAGACGCAGGTAATTTACTACTTAATATCGCCAAGCATAGAATAGTCATAAACAACATAGAGTTTGCACCCGCTTGTAAAGAGTAATCTACCAACGAATGCAGGAGCATATCTATAATTGCAATGGCGCAGCCAAAAGCAACGCCCTGAAACAACGCTGTTTTACGTTTTCGCATAGTCGCTATACATAACCATAAACAATAAAGTATAAGTGAGCCCAGTGCAGCTGTAGTGGGTATACCCAGCTCTACTGCAAACTGCACGTAATCGTTATGGGCGTTATCGTAGTAACCTGAATAAGGCTCAGACTGATACGCCGGGAACGCTGTATAAAACGTACCACCACCAGATCCTAACAAAGGCTTATCTAAAATGAGGGGTATTGAATCACGTACAACTTCGTCACGGGTTTCTGATGAAATACTGGTTTCGCTAATACGCTGTTTAACTTTTTCTACATCAAATATAGCGCCAATAATAATTAAATCGATTATAAAAAAACTAACTATAAGTAGCTTAAACGCTTTAGGTTTTTGCCTGTAAATAAAAAATGCGAGTAGGCTAACAACCATTAATGCAATAAAAAATGCAGAGTTACCCATTCGGCTACGCGTTAAAATTAACGCAACAATAATTATAATTAACGAAATACGTAAAATTATTTTTGAGCTTAAAAGTATTTCAGTCCACGCCCGAAGTGTTTGTTTTAATGTTTGTTTGTAATCGCTAGTAGAGCGTTTTAGCTCGCTAACTAAAACACCAATACCTAAGCACAAACATAAAGCTAAAAAGTTAGCTAAAAAGTTAGAGTAGGTAAATGTACCTATAGCACGTTCGGTATGTTTATAGCCAAATAGCGGGCTAATTATATCTGGCGATAGGTTTAAATAAGTGGCATACAAAGCTTGAAAAACGCCTGCACTTATAATTGCATATATTAAATTTTTAATACGCTTTTCAGTATTACAATAAATAAATAATAGCCAACAAAATAAAATCATAAAACTTGTTTTTATAAGCATTTGTTTTGTTTGAAACGGGTCAAGGCTAACGCTAAATATTTGTATAAAGCAAATTAAAACAACAGCACCAAGTGCAACAAATAACGGCCAGGAATACAAAGGAGGATATAGGGGCTGCTTATTATTTATAGCGCTATTAATTAAATGAACTAAAAAAGTGGCACCAATTAACAAACCAATAGCTAAAATAGCCCAAGGGCGGTAGCTACCTAAGGGAATAGGTAGTAAAAAAAGTATTGCGCATAGCAACAAAAATATAAAACGATTCAATGTAAACTCATAAAGTAAAAACGCAGCCATAGGCTGCGTTTGTATTATATTTTAGAAGAGTGTTTAGTTACCAACTTCAGATATACCAGCATCACCACCAGTACCACCAGTACCAGGCGGTACAGTAACTGTAGGTAAAACAACAACTGGAGGGGCTGCAACCGGAGTGCCATCAGTAGGACCCGCAGCAGTAGCTTCAGATGCAACGGTAGCATCTATACCAGCAGTGATTGCAGCAATAGTTACCGCATCACTATCAGCTCCAGCAGTTACTAAGGCTGCTAAAAAGTCAGAAATTAACGCATTATCTGCACCTAAAGAGGCAACAACCGCGTTAATTAATATATCAAGTTGTTCAGCAGAGCAGGTGGCGTTTGCAATAGGCGAATCAAGGTCCATAGGACCCATGTTTTGACAAAATTGCTCAATGGCAGCCACTAACTCTCTTTGTAATTCTTCTGGCGTAATATCATCAGGAGCATTATTCAAAATATTTAGTAAGTTAGTAAGGCTGTCAGATTGTACTACAACGTCAGAATCTGCTTGTGAGTAAACAGGTGAAATAGTAAAAGCCATTGCACCTATTAATAAACTCTTTAAAAAAATCGATTTCATCTTGTGTCCCTTTAAGTGAGTATCTAATTACAGAATTTTAGCGTGTCTGCGCAAAAAGTAAACTCTTTATTAACGTTATCACGGTTCTTACTTGTAAGTACTTTAGAAGGCTCCATAATTAAATTACCTTGTACACCATCACAGCCTAAGTTTTCAAGCATTTTTAATGTTTCGGGTTTTTCAATTAAGCATGCCAACACCTTAATACCAAAGCCATGACAAATATTATTAACAGTTTGAATAAAAAATTGGCTTTGAGAATTATCTAACAAGTCTTGAATATAACTGCCATCAATTTTTACATATTCAATATCAAGGCCTTGTAAATACCTAAACGACGTTAAGCTCGTTCCAAAGTGTTCTATACACACATTAATGCCAATATCTTTAATTGCATCTATATGTTTTGAGGCTATGTGTACATTATAAAGTAAACTAATTTCATGTAACTCAAATATAAGGTTAGTTTTAATAACAGGTTTAGTGTGGGCATAAAGAGTAAGCCATTGTATAAAATCAGCCGAATATAAAGACGCCTTACTTACGTTTAAAGCAAATACGTCATCAGGGTATTGTTCTTTAACGTTTACAAAGTTACGAATTATTTTTTTGTCTAACTCTTCGGTTAAATTAAGCTTTTCGGCCATAGCAAATAAATGGCCATTATTTACCTTTTCACCTTCATGGGTAAAGTGGGCAAAAGCCTCAAAGTAACACTGCTTATTTTGTGAGTTAGCGCGTTTAACTGGCTGCACCGAAAAGCTTACCTCACCAGAGTCAATAATCGACTGAATAAGTGTACGCCATTGTTTAACACTAAATAGCGTGTCTTTATCTATTTTGTTAGTTTCTATTGTATCGCCAATAGTACTACCCGTATCCAAAGCAGATAAAACACTACCAATAGACGAGCCTTTATTCACTTCTAATATTGCAAAATTAGCAAACCCATTAACGTGTAAGCTATTTTTTTGTTTACTAAAAGCATCGGTAATTTCTAAGCGAGTTCTATTTAAAAACTGCGTATCGTAAGGTATAAGGGCAATAAAAGTACTACCATTTAACCTAAATATTTTAGAGTTAGTAAGGTTACCAATAATTTTAGTAAGAATAACGCTCACATCTTTTACATGCGCGTCACCATCTTGATAGCTAACAGTTTGGTTTATATTAGTAAGTGAAGGTAGGGTAATCATCATTGCAGTAAGTGGCGCATCGGTGGTTATTGTATCAACAACCGAGCTAAAGTGATTTTCAAACAACTTTCGATTACCTAACCCTGTTAAAGAATCAATATAAACTTCTTCTGTTAAGGCTTGGGTTTGTTTAGTTAAAGAATCAAAAGTACTTTGTAAGTTAATAACCATATTATTTATAGCTTTGGTTACAGTGCGCAGCTCTCGTGCAACAGGTATTTCTTCGTTTAACGTAAAGCGCTTACGAGTAACAAGGTGAGCTTGATGTTCAACTGCTTTTAAAGGCTTAAATACTTCGCGTAATATTAAAAAGGCAACTGCAAGTGAGGCAATTAGTATTAAAAAAGAACCATAAAAGCTGCGTTTTGTATGCTCCCACAATGTAACGTAAGACTGCCCAGTATGGCTTGTAACCTCAAGTATACCCGCCATAATCCAACCATTATTTAGTTCCGACTGCATAGTGGGTGCTTTTAAACTACTTAAAGCAATAAACCAATTAGGCACAGATTCAACACGCTTAGGATTTTCCAGATCAAATACAACTTGGCTTTGTGAATTTGTAAATTTAATTTCTTTGTAGTAACCAGAATCAAAAATAGCAGTAGCCATTGTTTCAGCTATCACTAGGTTTTCTGGCTCCAAATAAGGCGAAATAGAAAGGCCTAAGCTGGTAGCAGTGTCTTGGGCATGGCTACCCATTTGGGTTTGTAAGTAATCGCGGGTGGTTTCAACATCTGTAACTACCCGAACCACAAATGAAACAACCGAAATAACGATTATTAAACCATAAACTTGGGTTTTAAGGCTCAATCCATTTTTAAAAAGTCGAGACATAACTGATAGTTCCTTTAATGTTACTTTTAATGGGAGCAAGCTCACCTTGTTCAATTCGCTCTAGCATAGTATTCCAAGCCGACACACCACGGCTATTTTTTACTTTATTGCCTAACCCTTTCGATTTAGCTAACCAAAGCCCTTGACCATTAAAACTGTAAATAGGCGTTAAATCGGGGCGTTTATTAGCGGGCAGCAGTTTAGTATTAAAGTTACCTAAAACAAAGGGAATTCTGTTTGGATCTTCTATATATATAAGTACCATGTGGGGTTGGTTTACTGTGCGCTGTCGTACATACATTAAACGAATTTTATCCTCAGGAACACCTAGCGCTATTAACGTAAAGTATTTAGCAATAACGTAATCTTCGCAATCGCCCATACCAACGCCTAAACTCTCTAGTGGGGTAGCCCAGTAATCTTTTTGCTGCCAAAGATCTTCATCGCTTTTATATTTAATGTGTTTATTAAAAAAATCGTTAACAAGGTGAATTTTTTTCCATTCGCTTTCATCAGCCGAGTCATCAATAAAGTTAAGCCAATCTTTAATTCGTTTATGACCTTCGTTGCCATACTGTTGCTGTGCACGGGTAATAATATCGCTATTACGCAAATACAAAAGCATATCTTGTGCGCATACAAAAAACGACACAATAAATAAAATGCAAAGCCCTAAGCGCACAAATGTTCCTTAAGTTGGTAATCCCTAATAAACGACATTAACCAGTATAGTATTATTACTTTTAAAAAGGTAGATCATCATAAAGAATGGGATGCCCCAACATGACTCAACCCGACCAGTTTGGTGCAACATAAAATTAACAAAAAAACAACCTAAAAGGATGTTTTATTTATTGAGTCAAATATTATGGCGTGTATAATAATCCTAACACAAGGTATGTGAAGCACGTTATATGGAAGTAAACTTTAGTTTCTTCTTTATATATTTACAAAATAATAATGAAAGGAATTAAAGTGAAAGTTTTAAAAGCCGTATTACCTGTAGCTGGCCTTGGAACGCGTATGTTACCAGCCACTAAAGCCATTCCAAAAGAAATGCTGCCTCTGGTAGACAAACCACTTATTCAATACGTAGTTAACGAAGCCGTACAAGCAGGTATTAAAGAAATAATACTTGTTACTCACGCTTCAAAAAACTCAATCGAAAACCATTTTGATACTAGCTTTGAGCTAGAAGCCACACTAGAAGCACGTGTAAAGCGTAGCCTACTAGAAGAAGTGCGCTCAATAGTACCAAAAGACGTAACCGTAATTTCGGTTCGTCAATCTGCGCCTTTAGGCCTTGGCCACGCAGTACTTGCCGCCAAACCAATAGTAGGCAACAACCCTTTTGCAGTAATGTTACCTGACGTAATTATTGATAAATACAAATCAAATCCAAAAACCGATAATTTAAGTCAAATGATCGACCGATTCGACAAAACAGGCCACAACCAAGTAATGGTAGAGCCAGTGCCAAAAGAACAAGTACATCAATATGGTGTGGTTGACCTAGCAGGTATAAAAATTAACGCGGGCGAAAATGCAATAATTAAAAACATGGTAGAAAAACCAAATACCGATGAGGCCCCAAGCAACCTAGCTATTACAGGCCGTTATGTTGTATCGCCTACTATTTGGGATTTACTAGAGTACACACCTCCTGGTGCCGGTGGCGAAATACAACTTACCGATGCATTACTGCAATTACGCCACCTAGAAACACTCGAAGCATACCACTTAAAAGGCCAGTCGCACGATTGTGGTTCTAAGTTGGGCTATATGCTTGCCAACGTAGAATATGCAATGCAATCAAGCCATATGGGTGAAGAGTTTACTAAAGCAGTTAAAAAACTAGTTTCGTAACTTACTTGTATAAACCATAACCAAATTTAATTTGTATTTAACGGTAATATTTAAAAGCCAAAATAGCAGTGCCTGAAATTAAATAAATAAAGTAAATTTAAAGGATTCTTACAAATGAAATATCTTGTAACTGGTGCCGCAGGTTTTATCGGTAACTTTGTGGCTGAACGCTTATGTAACGATGGCCACGAAGTAATAGGCCTAGATAACCTAAACGATTATTACGATCCAGCATTAAAACATGCAAGACTTGAGCGTATTAAACACCTTGCGCAATTTCGTTTTGTAAAAATGGATTTAGCCGACAGAGACGGCATAGAAAATTTATTTAAAGATGAAAAGTTTGACCGCGTAATACACCTAGCAGCACAAGCTGGCGTGCGTTACTCGATAGAAAACCCAATGGCATACATTGACTCTAATTTAGTGGGCACTGCTACTATTTTAGAAGGGTGTCGGCATAATAAAGTACAGCATTTAGTATATGCATCATCAAGCTCTGTTTATGGTATGAACGAAAAAATGCCATTTTCGACTGACGATGCGGTAGATCACCCGGTATCGCTGTATGCAGCAACTAAAAAATCAAATGAGTTGATGGCGCATAGCTATAGCCACCTATACGACCTGCCAACAACAGGGTTACGCTTTTTTACAGTGTATGGCCCTTGGGGTCGCCCAGATATGGCCCCGTACTTATTTACCGATGCCATATTAAATAATCGTGAAATTAAAGTATTTAATAACGGAAAAATGAAACGCGACTTTACCTACATAGACGACATTGTAGAGGGCATTATTCGCATTCAAGACGTAGTTCCAAAAAGGGACCAGTCAAATAGCAATACCTCGCCAGAGTCAAGTAAAGCACCATACCGTGTATTCAATATTGGTAATAACGAACCCATAGCATTAATGACCTTTATTGAATCAATCGAAAAAGCGGCAGGTAAAATAGCCGACAAAAATTACATGCCAATGCAAGCAGGCGACGTACCTGCAACATTTGCAGATATAGATAGCTTACAAAAAGAAGTTGGCTTTAAACCTAACACAAACATTGAATATGGTATGCAACAGTTTGTTGATTGGTACCGGAGTTATAACTCTGGGAAGTAATCATGAAATGTATATTTATTGGTGGGGCAGATAGAAGCGGTACAACAATGCTCGCTTCGCTGCTTTCTAAAATTGAAAAAAGTGTCGTTACTCCTGAGTCTTTATTTAAAAATGAAGTTTTAGCTGAACAACCCTTTTGTACAAAAATATACTGTGATTTACTAGAAAATAACGAGCGGTTTAAAGTTTGGGGTCTTAACATCGAACCCTTAAGAGATAAAAAACACCGTTCGTTTGAAGAATTCTACAAAGACCTAGTTAGTTTGTATTGTGGGAAAAATGATGTTTTATTCTGGATTGATCACTCACCGAATAATTTAGTTTATTCTAAGTGGCTAAATGATATTTTTAGTGAGTGCTACTTCATACATATTGTACGTGATGGGCGTGCTGTTGCCCACTCACAGATACCACTTGAATGGGGCTCAAATACCTATTTAGATGCATCTAGAGCTTGGAACAACAAAATTTTATATGGGTTTATTACTCAAGCATTATTTCCTAATAAAACTCTTTTAGTAAAGTATGAAGACTTACTCCATAACGAAGTAAATGAAATAAATAGAATTATAAGTTTTTTAAATAATCCCAACATAATAAAATTAAATAGTGTCAAAAATGAATTTTTACCTGAATTTACTAAGTCTCAACATACTTTAGTCGGGAAAGCACCTGATGCTAGCCGAGCAAGTGCATGGAAGGGTAAAATGACAAAACAAAACATAGCAGACTTTCAATACTACGCTAAAGATACTTTAAATTTACTTGATTATAAATTAATAGAAACTGATGGTTTTAAAGTAACTAAATTACACTTAATTAAAGAGTATTTAAAAGAAATCTGGTTTAAAAAGTTTGTTAACCCAAAAAAATATACAGATAAAAGAAAAAAATGACATTAAAAAATAAAATTGTTAGTGGCTCCTTGTGGAGTTTTATAGGTAATGTTTCATTCCAATTATCTGGGTTAGTAATATTCATAATTCTATCACGTATTTTATCTCCTGTTGATTTTGGTACTGCAGCATTAGCCATCGTTTTTGTTGAGCTAACAAACACAATTGTTAGGTACGGATTAGTAGAAGTAGTTGTACGCAATAAAAATAACTCAAATGTAGAGAATAGTATTTTCTTCGCCACTTTATTAATTGGAATAGCTTCGTCTCTATTTTTTATTATTGCATCTCCTTATTTAGAAGTACTATTTGACGCACCAGGACTTGCACTATCACTACAAATACTCTCAATTATACCTATAATGCAGGCTTTAACGACAGTACCAGAAGGGTTACTTAAACGTGATTTTAAATTTAAAGCACTTGCTATAAGATTATTATTTTCGTCATTATTTTCCGGTGCTGTAGCTATTTACCTTGCATATGCAAGTTATGGTTTTTACAGCTTAATAATTCAGAAGATCATATCTATTTTCTTATCATTATTACTAGTGTGGAAAGCGATAAAGTGGAGACCAAAATTTAAAATATCCTCAAATGATATTTTAAGTATTCTAAAGCAAGGTCAACCCATATTATTAAGTTCGCTGGTTGGGCAGGGTATATTTAGATTTGTTGAACTTATCATAGGTTTTTTTCTAGGAGTCGTTGTATTAGGTTACTTTAAAATTGCAGGTAAATTGCTCGACGTTATTGTGCAATTTACAATAAGACCAATTGTAGATGTCTCTTTTTCAGCTTTTTCTACCTTACAAAGCGATAGTAGTGAGTTAGAAGCTTGTTTTATTAAATTTGTTACTACAACTGCATTATTTTCGTTACCTATATTTATTGGTGGTTTTATTATTGGTGACGAAATGGTGTACTTAGTTTTTGGCGATAAATGGTCTGAAAGTGGAGTGATATTTTCTATATTATGTTTAAGTGGCTTTAGTGCATCATTTAATTATTTTTTTGCACCACTCTGTCACGCAACTCATAATTCAAATATCCCATTTAAGTTAAGAGTTGTAGAATTTATTATTACGATCTCCGTTGTTAGTTTTTTTGCTCAATACTCAATTTTTCATGTGGTTTTTTCTAATGTTGTTATTGCAAGTATTTTAACTACGAGTATGTTATTTATCTTAGGAAGTAAATTTTCTTTTTCTATTAAATCCATGATAATAAGTTTATTACCAACGATAGTGTCTTCTTTCGTTATGGGAGGAGTATTATACCTTGTAGACTATTTTATTTTATTTGAAGAGCAAGCGTTAGTTAAAGTGGTTTTAATTATTCCAATGGGACTGTTGTTTTATTTTGTATTTTACAGGCTTTTATTCCCTGAAGTAGTGTTGGAAATAATAGATAATATTAAAAATTTAAAGAATAAAAAATAGTTTTTTACTAATGCT